>CAYSWW010000187.1:0-4170 GCA_964434915.1 uncultured Coprobacillus sp. | reverse complement strand
AAAAAAAGTTTAAATAATTTTTATTTTATCAAAAATAGTAATAGAAATAATACTTTATATCTTTGCAAAATTTATATATAATATAAAAAGGAATGAGGTGTTAACATTGGCTGGAACTTTTATTACATTTGAAGGTGGAGAAGGTAGTGGAAAAACAACGATAGCTAAAAAAGTAAAGGGAATTTTACAACAAGAAGGATATCATGTCATTCTTACAAGAGAACCAGGTGGAGTTGAAATTGCTGAAAAAATAAGAGATATTATTCATAATAAGAAATATACTAATATGGATATAAAAACAGAAGCACTTTTATATGCAGCAAGTCGCCGTCAACATCTTGTTGAAAAAATCATTCCTGCACTTGAAAGAGGAGATATTATTATTTGTGATAGATATGTTGATAGTTCATTGGTATATCAAGGAATTGCTAGAGGTATAGGTATTGATGAGGTTTATCAAATGAATTTATTTGCAACTGAAAATATCTTACCAAAGCGTACAATATTTTTTGATATTAAGCCTGAAGAAGGTTTAAAGAGAATTGCAAAAAATAAAAATCGTGAAGTAAATCGACTTGATTTAGAATCTTTAGATTTTCATCAAAAAGTATATGATGGATATTTAAAGATTTGTGATAAATTTCCTGAACGTATTGTAAAAATAGATGCTCGTTTGGATATTGAAAATGTTCTTTTACAAGTTTTAGAAAAAATGAGAGAAGTCTTATGAAAAATAATGAAATATTTCAAAAACAACAACCTATTTTATATCAAATTTTAACTAAATGTTTTGAAACGCAAAGAATTCCTCACGCTTTCCTTTTAATTGGGAAAAATAGTAGTATAGTTGCTCACTTTATAGCCAAAAGTTTAATTTGTGATCAAGCTATGTTAGCTTGTAATCAATGTAATGATTGTCGACGTATTGATGAACATAAGTATGGTGATTTAATATATGCTAATGGAAGAGATGAGATTATAAAAAAAGGCATTATTGAATACATACAAGATCAATTTGCTAAGTCATCTTTAGAAGGTAAGGCAAAAATATATTTACTTGAATATATTGAGAATTCAACTACAGAAGCTATGAATAGTTTATTAAAAATTTTAGAAGAACCACTTCCTGGTGTATATGCTATATTTACTTGTCAAAATTTAAATCGTGTATTACCCACTATTCAATCACGATGTCAAGTTATTCAATTATTACCGAATTCTAAATCATTATTAAAAAAACAACTGAAAGATAATGATATTTCACAAGATGATATAAATATTTTATCTGAAATATTTGAATCTTATGAAGATTGTCAATCTATTATTGATTCAGAAAAATTAGATAAGTTAAAAATTGAAGTTTTCCATTTTATTGAAGACTTATATTTTCATAAAGAGAATCTTATTGTGAATGTACAAACACATTTATTAAAGAATTTTAAAGATAAAGATTCAATTCAATTATTTTTAAATATGCTTGTTTTAGGATTGAGAGATTTGTTTCACGTGAAACATTTCATGCGATTAACTTATCCTTCATTTCGTTCATTATTTGAAAGAATTGATGAACCGATAGATGAAACAATTAATAAAATTGATATTATATTAAATACAGAGTTTTTGTTAAGTACAAATGCAAATGTTATGTTATTAATGGATAGCATGATGTATAGATTGCAGAAAGGAAGAAAATGATGGGAGAAAAACTAGCACTTGTTCGGTTTAATAATGTAGGAAAGTCTTATTATTTTTCAAGTGATTTAAAATTATATAAAAATGATAAGGTAGTTGTTGAAACTGTAAGAGGTTTAGAGCTCGGTTATCTTGTTTCAGATTTAAAAGATTTATCTGAGTTCAATCTCGATACAGAGTTAAAAAAAATTAAAAGACGTGCCAATAGAGCCGATTTAGATTTATATGAATTTAATAAAGCAAAAGCTGAAAAATCATTAGAAATTTGTAAAGAAATTGTCAGTCATTATAATCTTGATATGCATTTGGTTAGTTGTGAATATACACTAGATGCTGCAAAAGTTATATTTATGTATACATCTGAGAGTCGTGTAGATTTTCGTGAACTTCTCAAAGAACTTGCAAGTGTATTTAAATGTAGAATTGAGCTTAGACAAATTGGACCAAGAGATAAGGCGAAAATAATTGGGGGATTAGGTTCGTGTGGTTTACCATTATGTTGTTCTACATTTTTAGGAGTATTTGATGGTGTTTCTATTAATATGGCTAAGAATCAAATGCTAGCGATTAATATAGATAAAATTTCTGGTTCATGTGGAAGATTATTATGTTGTTTGAAATATGAAGATGAGACTTATACTATACGAAAACAAATTTTCCCTAAGATTGGATCTAAAGTGAAATATGATGATAAAATTGTTAAAGTTGTAGGTCTAAATGTTATCAGTGAATTGGTAAAAATAGATTATAACGGAAATATCTCTTTTGTATCTTTAAATGAAATCAAACAACTTTCACAAAAGGAAAATAACAATGACACAAGAAGTTATTAATTATTTATTAGCATATAAAAACATGAAAATTATCCAAAGAAAAGATATGTTTAACTTTTCTTTGGATACTGTTTTATTAGCTCATTTTTGTACAATTAATAAAGATATACAAGAAATAATTGATTTTGGTACTAATAATGCGGCTATTCCATTATTATTATCAAGACGTACGAATAAAAAGATTATAGGAATTGAAATTCAAAAAGAAGCAGTTGATATTGCTATAAAAAATGTTAAATTAAATCATTTAGAAAATCAAATTGAAATTATACATAGTGATATTAAAGAATATGCAAAAAGTCAAAATAAAGTTAAATTAATTGTTTGTAATCCACCATTTTTTAGAGTTGATGAACAAAGTCATATTAATGATAATAAGTATTTACAAATCGCACGACATGAAATTAAAATTAATTTAGAAGAGATTATTTTTTGTGCATCACAATTGTTGGATAATAAAGGTAGATTTGCTATGGTTCATCGACCTGATCGCATGATAGAAATAATCAATTATATGCAAAAATATGATATTGAACCAAAAAGAGTTAGATTTGTTTATTCTAAATTTGGAAAAGAGTCACATATCTTTCTTATAGAGGGAATGTATAAAGGGAATCATGGATTAAAAATTGAAACACCATTATATGCACATGAGAATGATGGAAATTATTCAAAAGAAGTTAGAAAAATGTTTGGAGAGAATATAGATGAATAGACAAAAAAGTTTTGAAAATCAACAATCAACCTTATATTTAGTAGCAACTCCGATAGGGAATTTACAAGAAATGACTTATCGAGCGATTGATGTTTTAAAAAGTGTAGACTTTATAGCTGCTGAAGACACACGTAATACTATAAAATTATTAAATCATTTTGATATTCATACAAAAATGATTTCACATCATGAACATAATTTAACAACATCTATCCCTAAGATTATCCATATGTTAGAACAAGGACATAATATAGCTTTAGTAAGTGATGCTGGCTATCCAGCAATTAGTGATCCTGGTTACGAATTAATTCAAAAAGCGATTGCACATAATTATAATGTTGTTTCTGTTTCAGGCGCAAATGCATGCTTAAATGCATTAGTTACATCAGGTATTGCTCCACAACCTTTTCTTTTTTATGGTTTTTTAGATCATTTAGATAAGAAAAAGAAAAAAGAATTAGATGCTTTTAAAAATTATAAAGAAACATTGGTTTTTTATGAAGCTCCTCATCGAATTAAGAAAACTTTAAAAATAATGTTAGAAATATTAGGTAATCGGAAAATCGCTTTAGCTAGAGAATTAACTAAAAAACATGAAGAAATTCTAAGAGGAACAATTGAAGAAATATTGGATGTTGTAGATGATTTAAAAGGTGAAATAGTTATTATTGTTGAAGGAACGAAAATAGAAAAACAAGATGAAGTTATTTTCGAACAATCAATTGTTGAGCATGTTAATGATTTTGTAAAAGAAGGCTTATCAACAAAAGATGCTATTAAAAAAGTTGCTAAATCAAGAAATCTACCAAAAAATCTTGTTTATGATGAATATCATAAAAGTAAATATGAGTAAAAATAAAAATGTGAGAGATGATTCAATGTCATTAAGTTAAATGGTATTATGAGATTTTAAGGATTAAGTTAAGGTAC
>CAYSWW010000186.1:0-4227 GCA_964434915.1 uncultured Coprobacillus sp. | reverse complement strand
TTATTATGAATGTGTAATTTATACTTGACAAAGGTCACTTCATAACAGAAAGGATCTGGTTGATTTAGCTGATGAAGAATGGTTAACGGAATATTATCTTAAAGAATTTGATGAACGTCTTACAGATATGAGCTGAGAAGAAGTCAAGAAAATGATAAAATTTAAAAAGTACATCAAGCATTATCAAAGACTATTATGAAAGCACTCAAACAAGGACCATGCATCATTCATGAGCGTGCTACATCAGAAGTTTTAAAAGAACAAATGGATTATTTAAAAGTCTTTTTATAAATTCATTTATGGAGCATCGTATTCCTCGTGCGTAGCTGATAAAACATATTTATTAAATGGGAAGAATCATGATGAATTGGTTTTATTTGTTCTTTGTAAAAATCACAAACGCAAAGTTTATCGAGATGGAATATCTTCAAAACCATAGAGTGATAAAGAAAGCTATGATCTTTGTTTGGATAATGATGTTTTATCTAGGGAAAAATGTGCAGAAATTCTTATTATAGCAGTACAGGATATTTCTTTAAACTTAAATGAATGTGTTGATATTCGAGATGCTTTTGATTGAATTTGAAGAAAAGATATGCAAAAGAAATGATGGAAATTGTTTATATCAACGTTATATTTAAGTGCTTTTTGGTAGTGGGTATGTAGCGATGCCTCTTATTCAAAATCAAATTGTAGACTTACATCATTGATCGAGCTTTTCAGAGCTTACCGATTTTATCATGATCTCACAAATGACTCTTGGTCCTATTGCCATTAATTCCACCCCCTTTTGTCGCAACGCTTGAATGTTTTTTGTTATCTTGTATTTTGTTACATTGATTGCTAATTTCGTTTTCTACAGAATATCTTGAATTATTTGAGGCCCGTCGTTATTGCTTTAATTGGAGTTGCAGGTTTGATACTTATTATGTCTGCTTTCTTTGGGAGTGAAGCGACTATTGTATTACAACATATAAGAAACCATATACTTATAAAAAGCTGAATCCAATATATGTGATGATTTTATCAAGAATATGAAATATTTGATATCAATATATATTTGCATGTATTTTTTGAATAAATTTAATAGATATTAAAATAATACTGGTAAAAACTGTCACGATGAGCCTTTATATATTCAAACATCTACATTTTCATATATACACATATTTTTTACTTGAAATTTATAAATAATAAGGTATAATATTCTGTAGAAAAAAGGTGGGCTTGTATAGCCGCCTCATGGGGGAGTAGTTGCACTGTTTATACAGTGTGCCAAGTCAACATCTCTGGCGTTAATATGATATGACGTCTGGCTTTGCAGGTTTCAACGAGACTCATGTGCAGTATTTTTTGGCTGTGCAAGAGTCTCTTTTTTCTTACTATGAGAGTAAAACAGAAAGGAAGATGTAGTATGTATTTATATGATGAATCAAGTTCAGAGGTTCTTAAGAAAGTTGAATCGAATGAACTAGGTTTAACAAGCGAAGAAGCTAATCACAGATTAGAAAAAAATGGTAAAAACAAACTCGCTGAACAAAAAAAGGATAGTTTGATTAAACGCTTTTTTTCACAGATGACAGATCCAATGATTATTATTTTATTGGTTTCAGCAGCCATCAGCGCCGTTTTAGCAGTATATGAAAATGAAAGCTTCACTGATGCGATTATTATTTTAATTGTTGTTGTGATGAATGCTGTTTTAGGTGTTTATCAAGAAAATAAGGCTGAAAAAGCTATTGAAGCTTTACAGGAAATGGCTGCCGCAACTTCTAAAGTTTTACGTAATGGACAAGTAGAAGTTGTACGTAGTGAAGATCTTGTTGTTGGAGATGTCGTTTTATTGGAAGCAGGAGATGCCGTACCTGCAGATGGACGTATTTTAGAAAGTGCCAGTTTAAAAATAGAAGAAGCTGCGTTAACAGGTGAATCTGTTCCTGTAAATAAGCTAATTAATATTATTAATTTACGTGATGATGATAAGGAAGTTCCTTTAGGTGATCGTAAGAATATGGTTTATATGGGTTCAACAGTTGTTTATGGTCGAGGAAAAGTTGTTATTACTTCTACAGGTATGAATACTGAAATGGGTAAGATTGCTGATGCCTTAGCAAATGCTTCTGAAGGTGAAACACCATTACAAATCAAATTAAATCAATTGTCTAAGATTTTAACATGGTTAGTTTTAGTAATTTGTGTCATTATTTTTGCTGTTCAATTATTACGTGCTGGAAGTTTTGGAGTAGAGATTGTTCTTGATTCATTTATGGTGGCTGTTTCTTTAGCAGTAGCAGCTATTCCTGAAGGGTTAGTAGCTGTTATGACTGTTGTACTAGCAATTGGTGTAACGAATATGTCACGTCGTAATGCTATTATTCGCCGTTTGACAGCAGTTGAAACTTTAGGTTGTGCTCAAATTATTTGTTCTGATAAAACAGGAACTTTAACACAAAACAAAATGACTGTTGTCGAATATTATGGTTCAAAAGAAGAAACAGCTACTGCTATGACTTTATGCTCTGATGCAAAACTTGATAGTGAAGGAGCTGCAATTGGAGAACCAACAGAAGCTGCATTAGTGAATTGGGCTTATCAAGAAGGTTTTAATAAGAATGAATTAGAAGAAAAAATGCCCCGTGTTGGTGAAGCCCCATTCGATTCAGGACGTAAGATGATGTCTACATTGCATAATGTCGATGGTAAAATTGTACAATATGTCAAAGGTGCTCCTGATGAACTTTTAAAACGTTGTACGCATATGCTTAAAGATGGAGAATGTGTAGCAATGACAGATGCTATGCGTCAAGATATTTTAAATCAAAATAAAGCAATGGCAGATAAAGCATTACGTGTTTTATGTGCTGCATGTCGTTATTGGGATGAAATGCCAGAAGATACTTCTCCAGAGAACTTGGAACAGGATTTAATTTTCTTAGGTTTAACAGGTATGATCGATCCTGTGCGTCCTGAAGTGAAAGCGGCCATTGAAGAATGTCGTCATGCTGGTATTCGCCCAATTATGATTACCGGTGATCATGTGAATACTGCAATAGCAATTGCAAAAGAATTAAGTATTTTAGATGGTGATAAAAAAGCGATTACTGGAGCACAATTAGATGATATGAATGATGAAACCTTTGCCAAAGAATTCCAAAATATCTCTGTTTATGCTCGTGTCCAACCAGAGCATAAAACAAGAATTGTCAAAGCTTGGCAAGATGCAGGATATATTACAGCAATGACAGGTGACGGTGTCAATGATGCTCCATCAATTAAAACTGCAGATATAGGTGTTGGTATGGGTATTACTGGTACTGATGTTACAAAGAATGTGGCTGATATGGTTTTAGCTGATGATAATTTTGCTACAATTGTTGGAGCTATAGAGGAAGGACGTCGTATTTATGATAATATTCGTAAAGCAATTCAATTCCTTTTAGGTTCTAACATGAGTGAGGTTTTAAGTATCTTTATTTCAACTGTTATGGGATTTACAATTTTAAAACCCGTACATCTATTATGGATTAATTTGATTACTGACTGTTTCCCAGCATTAGCGTTAGGAATGGAACGTGCTGAACCAGATATTATGGAACGTCAGCCTCGTGATTCTAAATCAGGTATTTTTGGTGGAGGATTAGGATTTGATGCATTATATCAAGGTATATTACTTTCTGTTTTAACTTTGGTTTCTTATTTTGTTGGTCATTATATAGAATCAGGAGTATGGGAAATTACGAATTCAGCAGATGGTATGACAATGGCTTTCTTAACATTATCTATGGCTGAAATTGTTCATAGTATGAGTTTAAGAAGTCAGCGTGGTAGTATCTTTAAATTAGGATATCAAAATAAAATTATGAATTTGGCTGCTATTGTTTCACTTGTTTTAACAACATTAGTCATTGAAGTTCCTTTCTTAGCAAATGCTTTTGGGTTTACTACAGTTAGCTGGTATGAATATGGTATTGCATTGTTATTAGCAATATTAATGTTACCATTGGTTGAATTTGTGAAATTGATTCAACGTCATATGGCAAAGACAAAATAATACATATGCATATAAAGGTGGTTTAACTTTTGTTGACCATCTTTTTGTCTTGTTTGATAAAAAATAAATGTATTAGAATAATTAGAATGGTGGTAAGTATATAAAAAGTATGGATGTAGAAAACTTTTTAGGTGGTCAAGGAACAATACATTTTGATGAATTTTAAGCATAAAAAA
>CAYSWW010000185.1:0-4241 GCA_964434915.1 uncultured Coprobacillus sp. | reverse complement strand
AACGTAGCAACAACCTATAAAAGTCTCTTAAAATATTATTACGATTCTTCTAGTGCATCAACAGGTGGAGCCATTAGATTTTTCGATAATGATAAAAATGAAATCTAGTATTTATAAGGTTATTTAGGCGATTTTAACTCCCTATAAAGTTGAATTTGAATTTTATAGGGGGTTATTGGCAGTTGCATATGTCTAAAAGCGATTTATAGCTAATTTGGAAGGAATAATATTGTGAGAAGAAAAGTATGGATTATTAGTATTATACTAACATTAATGACAGGATGCTATGATATGGAGAATAATAAATATCCGAAGCCACAAAACAGTAGTACATATTCTGCTGACAAAGATACCCTTCAAGATGAGACATTACAAAAGGATGAATTATTAAATGCTAATGATATGATAGATCAAATAACTTTTGTTATAGATGAAGGGGATGAATGGACAAAGATTTTGCAGGAAACCGATGAATTAATTGCGGATTTTAATAGAGATTCAATAGAGGATAGCATTGAAATAATTTATGAAGAAAAAGAAGGAACAAAATATATTAAGCAATTTAAGCTATTGTTGAGTGGATCAAAAAACCCCTTTATTATTAGTGATTATGATGCTTCTTTTCAAAAAATAGAGGTTATTGATGTAGATCAAGATAGTAATGACGAATTGATTGTTATGTTTGATACACACGGAGGGGGTGGACAAGGAACTCATGACCTATATGTAATAAAATTTAATACCGATGAAATTATTGCAAAAAAAATTAACACTACAGATACTTCATCTTTAAAAATGAAGTTATCTTGGAACATTGATGATATATATGATATAGAAAAAATAGAATTTGGAGGAACCGAAAAACTTTTGGTTTGTCAGTATATATGGGGTGAAAATGGGCATGCAGATATGATTGGAAATTTGATTTCTATAGTATCGTTCGATGACGAATCAAATATATTTGTAGTCGAAGAAGCATGGATGGAATCATAAATATCTAATATTTATTACTACATAGTCAAGCAGGCTCTCTTTTGGCCTGCTTGACTATAATTGTGTGATTGACTTATTCCGAAACTTGCGTTTAATAGGAATTTTCTACAGTAATCTCAACAGGTTCACTACCTCTTCCGCAATATGCAGTGCCGCTATATGTAACCCTGTATTTCCCAGATCCTTGAGATGAGGCGGAGCCAGAATGGGTTACAGTACCGTTAACCGCTTTAATATTCAAATTTTCTGACTTTATTTTTTGATAAGTTCCAGAGGATTGCCGTTTGTATAATACTACCGTGCCTGAGAAAGAACGCAAATCTCCTCCTTCTAATGTCATGTCGTACTCCACTTTTGAAGAACTTGGGTATACACCTGCATCTACGAAATCCACATAGGTATATCTTGGAGAAATAGTTCTGTCATTTTTCTCATCAAGCATAGATGACTCATTGCTGGTTACAGTTTGTGCAGCTAATGCGCTCGCGGGTGTCATTGCAAGAGAAGAAATGACAAAAGAGACGGCTAGTAATTTTGGGATTTTCATAAGTATTCTCCTTTCGAAATTTTGTTCTCATATTAATAAACACCGCAAAAGCAACTTCTTCTACAAGATTATTCAATATTTTCTGCGATTTTTTTCATCGTATCCAAATCTAACTTGGCGGAAAGAATAAAATAGTTCTCATTAGCGTTCCAAATCAGATAATTATTAGCATATGAGTCTTTCGCTTGGAAAAATTGAGCAGGTGTATCGTTAATTGCAATGTCAATAATAGTGTGATGCTCATTATCCATCTGAACTCCTCTATTTTTGAGATAGCAGGTTAGTTTTATCTGCTCATTTTTGTCATTTTGATATGTGATCTGTATTTTTTTGTCATCGCTGATACTATTAACCAATTCGAATGAATCTGGAATATAGTTTATTGTAATGGGTGTTGTGGTACTTTGAGTATTATAGTCATATCTGATATATTTTTCGTATATAGATATAATAACATCTCTGCAAGCCGCTCTTACACTGTGAAATTGTAATAAGATAGAAAACGATATTCCCATTACAAATAATGCGATAGAAGCAATTTTCTTTCCGTATTTTAATAATGAGATGACCTTTTGGTTCATTTGATAATGTTTAATAAATCTACGCATTTTTGAATCGTAATGTGTAGGGAGTATAAGTTTGTTTATCTCATCCATTGTCGGATATTTATCCGATTCATTTAAACTATTCTCAATAACAGCTGCTTTTAAAAAACTTTCCCAAACATCTTGTTCAAATTCACTATTCATATTTCTGCTCCTTTAATTTTTGGCGTAAGATGATATTGGCGCGATAAAGTCTCATTTCTACGGTTTTCTTCTTGATTTTTAAAGCAGATGCAATTTCATCATTGGATAGATTATTGACATATTTTAATTCCAATACTGATTTATAAATATCTTCGAGTTTGTTGATTTCTGAAGCTAAATAGTGTACTTGTTCTCTATTAATTAGGTGTTCTAATATTTCATCCGAATCAGTGTGTAAATTCGGATATTCTTCCAAAAATTCTTCTGGTTTCCTGCTTTTATTCCGTAAATAATTTAAACAATAATTTCGTGAAATTGTAATAATATAGTTCCGCGTTTTTTTCAAATCATTTATATCAATATCATCTAAGTGATGTGCAATTATTATATAAATATCCTGTGATAAGTCTTCTTTTGTATGCTCATCAAGTTTGTATCGACTCAATGTGTAATATATGGTTTTTTTATATTTTTCATATAAAACGCTAAATTTATCCCGCTCTTGTGGTGTGTCAAATACTAAAATTAACATTTATCTCGTGGCTCCTTTTTATAATAGTTTAATTCGATAGAAACCACAGATTCCATGATGTCTAGTATTTTTTGCTGCTCTGAGGTGGGCAGATTCTTTAGTTGCTCTTCAATATATTTCAATTTTTCAGAGGTATAGTGCTTTAGTTCCCTACCAAAAAGGAGATCTACAGAAATATTAAGGGCGTTTGCCAGTTTTAGTAAGGTATCAAGACTGGGAGATTTTTCTCCACGTTCAATGTATGAAATAAATATAGTACTGCATTCGATTTGTTCTGCGAGAGTTTCTTGGCTATATCCGGCCTGTTCTCTATATCGTTGTAATTGTTTTCCAAATAATTTCTTGTCCATTATGCACAACTCCTATGTGTTTTAGCAATAACACCGTTAGTTATATTTATAGAGTATACAGAAGTTGAACTTTTTATTGAAACAACCAATGATTATAGTAATAATACTAATTGTTGTAAAAACCGAAAATTTTTTTAGTTCTTGTATCTGTAGCGAGCTTTTTACATCTGTAAGTCAACAGTTAGAGGAATTCATTGGTGACAATATTGTGTCACTTTCATGCCAATTTGTAGAAAAGTCATAGAAGCAGGTGTTTATTATTAGAAAGAGGGAAAGGATAGTTTTAGAAAATGACAGAAATACAACTGAAAAATTTGCTGAGGCAGCTACATACAGTACAAATCCAGAATTCTATTTTGAAAGAATATCAGATTCTTGGGGAAAAAGATAATTCTGGATTACAAGGATATAGTTACATGCAAGTGAAAATTATTGAGGACACATTGGATATATTAAAGTATGATCAAAAATTTATAATAAAGACCCATTTGATTGAACATTATACATGGCCAGAAACGACTAAGCTATTTGCGGAGAAATACGGGAAGGAATATGAACGTTCTGAAAGAACATTAAAACGCATTCAAAGTAAAGCGATCAAAAAGATGCTTGATTTTATTAATAATTCTTCTCTAAAGAATTATTTTGACAAAATATGATGTTTTATATACAACAAAACGAAGCAGTTTGTACAGAAACATATTTGCTATTCAATGCCTTAAAGGTTCTATTAAATGGTATATTTTTAAGTGTTGGTATTATAGCGCTGAGGAAAGATATTTATTTCCCGGCGCTTTTTTTTATTGCAATTCCATAATCATACGAATTTTCAATTTATTGCGGTGCCGAGCGCCTCCTTTCATCAACTGCCACTTTGCAGTTGATGAAAGGAGAAAAGGATGACTGAAGAATATTGGGTAGCGATTTTAAAAGAGGAAGATCGTAAAATAAGCAATTCAGACCGGAAACACCGGTATCATTTTAAATCCCTGGAGAGTATGAGTGAGGAACTTACATAGGTAATTGTAAAAAACAAAATATCCCAGATGTGGATAACTCTCCCATATATA
>CAYSWW010000184.1:0-4241 GCA_964434915.1 uncultured Coprobacillus sp. | reverse complement strand
TCCTTAGGCCCTAAGAAGTCCAATATCTCTTCCTCGCTCCAGTTTTCCCATACTTACTTTATTTATGCTGTGAATAGTAATAAGATCATATCGTTTAGTGATTTCTAAAATGTAACAATTGACATTACATTAAGTATTCGATAAGATATTGATGAGGGGAGAAATAAATTATGCAAATTTCAAGTCGTTTTACAATTGCTATTCATATATTTGCATGTATCGATACATTTGAAAAAAATCATAAAATAACAAGTGATTTTTTAGCAACGAGTGTTAATGTTAATCCTGTCATTATTAGAAAAATACTTTCTCAATTAAAGAAAAGTCATTTATTGAATGTTCAAAGAGGTACGGGAGGAGCAACAATCGCAAAACCATTGGACCAAATAACTTTATATGATATTTATCAAACTGTGGAATGTGTCGAAAATGGTGAGCTATTCCATTTCCATGCAAATCCAAATACACAATGTCCGGTAGGGAAAAATATTCATAATATTCTTGATGATAAATTAAAAAGAGTTCAAAAGGCAATGGAAGACGAATTGTCAGCAATTACGTTAAAAGATATTATTGAAGATACTAGATATTATGTTCAAAAAGAAGCATACAACGATGATAAGGGTTGATTTCTAATGTATAAAGAAGTTGATCCTTTTTAGTTAGATAATTGTTGAAAAATGATGTAATCATTGACATTACAATTAAGAGGTGATATATTGTAAGTATTAGATGTAATGATGATTATTACATTTATGTTCTTTGTTATTATAAAAGAGTTATTGAAATGAGAATTCATGATATACTAAAAATTTTACTGAAGCAAGAAATGCTTTAGAAGTTTTTCAAATATATGAGTGTAGCAGTGAATATTTTGATTTAAGTCAAAAACCTATTTTAAGACAGAGCTTTTTTGTAGGAAAAGAAATAAAAACACTGTAATATCAAGTGAATATAGGATGTTAGAAATGTTATGATGTCTACCTACAAAAGTGTATAGATATTCCAATGAAACCTGTCATCATTCAACAGAATCATTGTTTACATCGTGGGAAATGTCAAGAAATATGTCCAAAGCATGATATTGAGAAAGTAGGTGTATAAAATGTTTTTTAATAGAGAAAATGAAGATTATTTTGTATTAGTAAAAAAGCTGGCAAAGAAAATAAATGAATGTGATGCGGTGATTATTGGGGCAGGAGCAGGATTATCGACATCTGCAGGATTGACGTATTCTGGTGAAAGATTTAAAAAATATTTTGCAGATTTTATTGAAAAATATCATTTGCAGGATATGTATTCTGCCAGTTTCTATTCTTATGATACTTTAGAAGAACATTGGGCTTATTGGTCAAGACATATTTATTATAATCGTTATATTGAGGCACCTAAAAATACCTATCAACAACTCTTAAAACTTGTGCAAGAAAAGGATTATTTTGTTATTACGACGAATGTAGATCATCAATTTCAAAAGAATGGCTTTGACAAGAAAAGATTGTTCTATACACAAGGGGATTATGGATTATGGCAATGTTCAAAACCTTGTCATCAACAAACCTATGATAATGAAAAAGTTGTTAAAAAAATGCTAGAACAACAAAAAGATATGAAAATACCAACATCTTTAATTCCTTATTGTTCAAAATGCGGAGCACCAATGACAATGAATTTAAGGTGTGATGAAACATTTGTACAAGATGAAGGATGGTATCAAGCAAAATTACGCTATGATGATTTTTTAAGACGACATAGAGATTTAGATATTCTTTATTTAGAATTAGGAGTTGGAGCCAATACACCTGTTATTATTAAGCACCCATTTTGGCAATATACTTATAATAATAAGAAAGCCACATATGCATGTATTAATTTAGGAGATATTGTTTGTCCAAAAGAGATACAAAATCAATCTCTTTTGATTAATGCTGACATTGATCATGTGATAAACGATTTATTGAAAGAAAGAGGAAGTTATGCAACAGATTAAAAGATTAGTTTTTTTAGTTAACTATTTATTAGCAGAAAAAGAAATAGATATGGAAATTCCCCAAACTCATGATGAACTTTTCCAGCTTTATCGTTCTTTAGTAAATATACGAGAAGCTAAACCTATTTCTCAAGAATTTTTGGATATTCAAAATCAAATGTTGCAAGAAGAGAATTTGAGAAAAGGTATTGTTTCTTTTGATGATGATAACAATGATATGATTGTATGGAAAGGTGATATAACGAGATTAAAAGTTGATGCTATTGTCAATGCAGCGAATAGTCAAATGGAAGGATGTTTTGTACCTGGGCATTTTTGTATAGATAATGCAATTCATACTTTTGCAGGCATTCAATTAAGAAATGATTGTCATCAAATCATGAAAAAACAAGGATATCTTGAATCAACAGGAAAAGCCAAAATAACCAAAGCGTATAACTTGCCATGTCAATATGTTGTGCATACTGTTGGTCCAATTATTAGAAGTAGAGTTACAAAGAAAGACGAAGCATTACTTGCTTCATGTTATGAAAGTTGTTTAAGGTTGGTTGAGGAATATCATTTAAAAACAGTTGCTTTTTGTTGTATATCGACAGGTGTTTTCCATTTTCCGAATGAACAGGCGGCAAGAATTGCTTTAAAGACAGTCAAAGAATATTTACAAAATTCAACGATTGAAAAAGTTATTTTTAATGTATTTAAAGATAAAGATGAGCGAATTTATAGGAACTTATTAAATACGTCAAATATGTATTAAAGCTTTGATGATTTTAAGGCTTATCTTATAGGAATTTGGTTTCGTTTGGGTATTTTTTGGTTGATAAATGCTTAAAGCAAATATTGACAATAAATGAAATAAAAAGTAATACCCTAGCATCAAGTGGTTAATCAAGTTATTTTTTTGATTTCTTCTCTTTTTCGATATTTCCTGTTCATTTCTATTTTTAACTCCTTTGATATCTTATCTATTACCTCATCTCGATAAATAAACTGATAAATATTGGGCCCTATGTTTATACAATTGTACTTCTTTAATGATCCTATTATTCTTTCTACCGTTATTTCATTTCCTGGTTTCTTTTCCAGCAATCTTACTATTACCAGTGCTACAAAACAAACCAGAAAATGCCTTTCTATATGTTCTCTGATCCACACATATGCTAGCCTTGATCCCAGTATGCTCTTTGTTATTTTGAAGGTATTTTCTATCTTCGCCAACCCTTGGTAGATCATTCTCTATCGTTCTTTACATTTCTGGTGATGCAATCAGACATGATATTGTTGATATATCTAACTTAGTTATCAATTGAGACATAATTTGAATTAAAAATCAAGCTTTTGTTAAAAACAGTTGGTGTTTATAAGCAAGTGTTGATTTAATATAGTTAAGAGTTTTGATAAAAAGGAAATTTGATTAAGGAAAGTAATCATTGTTTTAAATGGATTAAATCCAAGTTCATAATCGATCATAAAACTCTCTTTGTTTGGTAGTGAACACGGACATGAAAATAAAGAATGGTAAATTCAAACAAAAGGAGTAACAGGGTTATAAAAAGATATATATGTAGATAATAAATTTAATAAAGTGAGTACTCATACATTGTAAAATTGTCTTTTTACTTAACTATAATTATACAATAAAAAGACGTATAAGAAATATTTTATGTTTTTTGATTAATATAGCTAATTTATCAATAGTCATTGGATAAATAAGAGGATTTTAGACATTATCAAAAAAGTACATAATATCGTATTGAACTCACTTACAAATGCCAGGAGCTTTATACCATGGTTTTATGGCCAATAATTTCAAAATAAAAACTCATATTGGTCAGTTTTTTGTCCTAAGCAATAATCGAATTTTTATCAGCAAAACAAATCCCAAGATAATCTTTGAGTTTCGGTAAAAAATAAAAAAACAGGTAAAAAGTTATTCACAAATTGCCTGTTTTGCTTTATTTATAAGGGAAATCAGCCTCTTAAATGTTATAATAATTTTAATACAATAAACAAAATTTAGGAGGGATTTTCCATGAGTTATTTTACCACAGATCTATATGAAACGAAAAGAGAAATTGTTAATTTTTCTAATAAATTATCAGCTGACCTTGATAAACCAGATGCCAAGTTTGTCATGGATATGATGTTTGGTCTTGCAAGAAGTCAAAGTGTTCTGCTTAGCGATATTGCCAGAGATCCCGTCTTTAGAGACTATCACTAGATTTTTTAGACTAAATTTAAAATCAAAATT
>CAYSWW010000183.1:0-4345 GCA_964434915.1 uncultured Coprobacillus sp. | reverse complement strand
CCCAAGTTATTCTACACCCCACAAGTTGGAAACCCCAGGTTATTGTGGAGTGCCATTTTCTTTTTATAACCCTTTTTCAGTTAATTCTCTTGCAACATCATCTTTAATTGTAACACCTTCTGCTTCTAATTCAGCAATCTTATCAGCAAATTGTGGTAAATATTTCTTATGTGCAATTAATAATTCGTCCATCACTCTCTTCATTTTTTCACCAGCAACTGTTTGTGGATTTAATGTGAGAGCTTGTAATAATAATCCATAGTCACCAGTTACAGCAGCTTCTTCAACACATAATTCCATATTTTTCATGCATTGTAACCATCCTCGTTGTGCTGGTTCTAATGGTCCAAAGGCAATTGCTTTAGCACCTGTTACTCCAATATATGATGAAACTTCAACAGCACAATCAGCTGGTAAATCAGGCACTGCTCCATTGTTTTTAGTTGTAACCACGATATGAGTATTTTTATTAGCATAAATTGAAGCGATTGTTTCACAAGCAGCATCACTATAATGAGCCCCACCACGCTTAGCTAATTGTTCTGGTTTATGATCTAAATCAGGATTCTTATATAATTCAAACAACTCAGCTTCAGTTTGTTTAACTTGTTGACCACGTGTTCCTATTGTATGATATTCTTCTAATCCATGAGCCAACATTTCTTCTTCACGATAATAATATCGATGATATCCACATGGAATCATATTCATTTGTAATAATTGTTCTTTAAAGAATTTGACATCAAAGATATTGGCAGGTGTTCCATCGTCAATATTTGGATCAAATGTTGCTTCAATAATATCTTTTGTTACATCTTTTCCATTTTCATCATAAACTTTATGCCAATGGAAGTGATTTAATCCTGCAAACTTATAAGTTAATTGATCTAATGTTTTACCAATCATTTGTGGTTCTTTCATCATAGCACCAACTGGGACATTGCATAATCCAATAACTTTATCCCATTTACCATATTTCATTACTGCTTCTGTAACCATACCACTTGGATTCGTAAAGTTAACTAGCCAAGCATCCGGACATAACTCTTTCATATCTTCAACAATACTTAAGATCACTGGAATCGTTCTTAATGCTTTAAATATTCCTCCAGCCCCATTTGTTTCTTGTCCTAACATTCCATAAGAAAATGGAATTCTTTCGTCTTTGATTCTGGCATTTAAAAGTCCCACTCTAAATTGAGTCGTTACGAAATCAGCACCAGGTAAAGCTTCACGACGATCCAATGTTAAGTGAACTTTAACATCATATGGTGTTGCATCCCACATACGTTGAGCCATAGCACCAACAATTTCCAATTTTTCTTTTCCATCTTCAATATCTACTAACCAGATTTCTTTAATAGGAAGTTCATCGTATCTTTTAATAAATCCTTCCATTAATTCAGGAGTATAACTACTCCCACCACCAATTGTCACAATTTTTACAGGTTTTTTTTCCATGACTTTTCCTCCTCACTTTCATGCCTATAGTATAAAATAATTTATCATAAATTTCTCATTATTTTCACTTTATGAAAAAAAGTTAGCGATAGATTTTAGGTATATTCTATCGCCCTTATCAAATCGTATGTACGCTACTAACGTATACAGCTTTCCTTTGTGTTTCGTAAAACAATTTATGAGTTCACTTCGCATAAAGCATGACAAGCTTACAGGTCGATATGAACAATGAAATTGTAGTAGATATTGAAGTCTCACTCTTCTAAATTTTAATAATCCTTTACCATGTCCAGCCGTGTGTCCACAGACTGCTCATTTTTCAGCTGATAGCAAGATACTCCGCTTAAGAAAGCAAAGTTTGGAATCCTCATCCTTGGAGATTTAGAACAAGCATCTAAGCCTGTTTCAGACTATTAGATTATTGAGGACTCGATTGTAGTACAAAACATGATTTTAGCCGCTCATGTTCTGGGCTTTGGATTTGTATGGCTTGTCACCTATCCACAAATTGATCGTGTAGATAACTTGCGAAAACTATTTGCTCTGCCCAAGACAATTATTCCCCATTCTATAATTACTTTTGAATATCTAGACGAATCCTGACGAAACACTAATCAAGGGCTATTATGAAGAAGACCGAATCTATGTAAACCGATGATAAAGTGTTCATTGTAATTTTTATGACTTGCCCATTATTGATGAGATTGATACTTACTAAGACCACTGCTTGATTTCGCAAAATCCATATGCTTCCAAAGAAAAATTGTGTTATTATAATATGAGTGAACGAGTAGCTGAAATAGCGTAAATCCAGTTCTCTAACTATAATCTTCGATGATAAGAATAGGAGGAAAAATATGTGCAACAAGTTTATCTTAACAGCGATATCCCTTTTTATGGTTTGTGTTTTGTAGGCTGCACTGAATCAAACGATGTAACTACGCAAAATATTGCTTCATCCGTTGTAAATGAATCTTCGCAGCCAGAAAGCAGTTCATTTGAGGAAACTCACAATTAAGCTTTCTGTTTTTGTCTTCATTTGTTATTCATATATTACCTATTGTTTTCCATAAAATCTAGAATTTCCCGAAAAGTTTTAATATTGAGTTCTCTTTTCTGTCTTTCCACTCAAAATACGAAATACAATGATGACAAACCATAAAGCGATTCCCGACACCTCCCCAAAGGTAGACAGTGGCATCTTGAAAAAATCAAATTTCGGAGCAACGGAAAACAGGCAGGCAACGATTAAAATGCCTAGAGCAATTTCCTCAAAGATTAAAACCGTTAAAATGTTCCCGTCTCGCTTAAATCTCCTCGTCTTACCTTTCTCCTTTTCTTATATCGTCTTGTAGAACCTGTTTCTTCATTTCAATAACATCTCCTTTCACCAGAATATCGAGGGAAGTATCGAAAAGCTGGCTTAGCATAACAAAACTTTTTAAATCAAGATAATTCTTTTCATTTCCCAATTTGAGATTGTCTGGCGTGTTACAAAAATCTTGTCAGCCAACTCCGATTCAAATTCTGTCTGAATTTTTTATCTGTTTTCCTCCTTTCATCTTTGATACTCCTCTTGATATTCCTTATCCTATCTCATGAGATGCTTTCCCGCTATCAAAATCCTTTTACAAAAATGCAAGAATGGAATTTTTCATTGTGTGTCTAGGCTATAATTTAAGGAAATATCATAAATATCACTTGAAAAGGGAAAAATTGCTTCTCAATTAAAAGAAAAAAGACGAAGTTGAAGCGATATAGGGATATTGCATCCAAGAATAAGGAAGCCAAAAGAAAAATCACCAGAAATATTACATCTTGAGATCAAAAAAGAGCTGAAACAAAATCAACTCTTTAAAAAGTTATTTTGATTCAGCCTCTTTTATATTATTCTCCACTTGAAATGCCTAACTCTTTAATTTTGATTTTAATCTCATTGATTGCACGTTCTTCATCCACTCCATCAGCAATAATTTCAAGCTTTGCTTTGGTTGGAACACCTAAAGAAACAACCCCCATCATACTTTTCAAGTTCACCTTTTTACCTTCATAACATAAAGTCAATTCACTATAAAATCTTTTAACAAAATCAATTAATTCTGTTGCCGGAGCGGCATAAAGTCCTAACGGATCAGTCACAATAAATTCAATGTGTTGAGCCATACAATTTTACCTCCTTACTTTTCTACTTCACACCCATTATATCATATTTCTATGAAACAAGTAAAAAATCTATTTCATTTCTTAGCTTTTCGTAATTCCAAATCTTTCCTTGTTTGCATCATTGTATCAAATTCTTCCTTGAAATGTCGACTTGAAATCAAAATATCGCCATTATTTAAAATGATTTGTCTACGACAACCAACTTGTTTTTTATAGTAAGTAATATGTTTAACATTCACTAATGTTCTGACATTAATTTGGTAAAATCCATATGGTGCGAGTTTATCCTTCAAGACTGCCATGGTTGTATAATATAGACGATAAACCTCCTTTTCCGTATAAACAAAAATCTTATGGTCTATCATTTCAAAATAATAAACTTCTAACAATGTCAAAGGATATTTATTACGATACTCATCATAAACCTCTATTTCACCCAAAATATCCTGAAATTGTTTCATTAATAATTTGACCAATTTTTTGTTTTTAGGATGCATAACTAATCCCATTTCATAATGATTCATTTTTTTGTTTTCATAATAAGTTATTTTCATATACTTGCTCCTTTCTTAGACATACGAAATAACCTTTTTTATATTCATTTTCAATATCTGACCCCTAAACGCCCCGAAATTAAACTTAAACACGTTTTATTGCTTTCTATTATTTTATTTGATTGACCATCAAGCACAGGGTGAAAAATACGATTCAGATAATTCCA
>CAYSWW010000182.1:0-4372 GCA_964434915.1 uncultured Coprobacillus sp. | reverse complement strand
CCTATGGGTTTTTAACACTTGCAGGAGGTGTAATTATTACCTTTGCAAAAGAAATCTTAAATATCATAACAGGTGGATAAGAAAGTGGAAAAACAAAAGAAATATCAAGTCATTTATGCTGATCCACCTTGGAAATATTATGTCTATTCCAAAAAAGGACTAGGAAGAAGTGCAGAACATCATTACCCTACGATGTCGATTGATGAAATTAAAAAGTTGCCCATTCAAGAGATTGCAAAGAAAGACTGTATGCTGTTTTTATGGGTAACTTTCCCTACTCTTTTAGAATCTTTTGAAGTCATTCGTGCTTGGGGATTTCAATATAAAACAGTTGCTTTTGTTTGGATCAAGCAAAATAAAAAAAGTGATGGTTTATTTTGGGGCATGGGCTATTGGACAAGAGCAAATGCAGAAATATGCTTGCTTGCGACTAAAGGACACCCTAAGCGAGTATCCAAAAGAGTACATCAAGTTGTCATATCTCATATTGAAGAACACAGCAAAAACCAAATGAGGTAAGAAACCGTATTGTTGAATTGACCGGTGATGTGCCACGCATTGAATTGTTTGCTCGTCAAACATATGAAGGTTGGGACGCATGGGGAAATGAAATGCAAAGTGATATTACATTTGATAAAAAGAATGGAGATGATGAAATTGGAATCGGATAATTGGATTGTACAAAACCTGCAAAATGCACTAGATACATGGAATGAAAAACCAGCAGAAATATGGCAGATCATTATGCAATCTCCTGAGAATTTTAAAGGCGGTGGCATATGGGACGTTATCGTACAGATCAATGGTGCATTGATGGCAATCGGACTTGCACTGCTGATTTTATTTTTCGTGATTGGTGTGATGAAAACTTGTGGATCTTTTGCAGAAGTAAAGAAGCCTGAACACGCCCTTAAAATATTTATTCGTTTTGTATTGGCTAAAGGAGTCGTAACCTATGGACTAGAACTGATGATGGCAGTATTCAATATTGTGCAAGGCGTTGTATCAACGATTATGAATGCTACTGATTTTGGTGGTGCTACACAAACAGTGCTACCACAGGAAATGGTAAGTGCGATTGAAGATGTAGGATTTTTTGATAGTATTCCGTTATGGGCAGTAACGCTCATTGGTGGATTATTTATTACAGTATTAAGTTTTGTCATGATCATGAGCGTTTACGGACGCTTTTTTCGTTTGTATCTTTATACAGCAATCGCACCGATTCCTCTTTCCAGCTTTGCTGGAGAGCCAACGCAGAATGTTGGAAAATCATTTTTAAAATCATACACTGCTGTATGTTTAGAAGGTGCGATCGTTGTATTAGTGTGTATCATCTTTTCTTTATTTGCAACCTCACCACCAGTAGTAGATACAAGTGTAGCAGCTATTACGCAAGTATGGAGTTATATAGGTGAAATTGCGTTTAATATGCTTGTGCTTGTTGGTGCAGTGAAGATGAGCGATCGAGTTGTTAGAGAAATGATGGGAATATAATTTAGGAAAGGAGTTTATATCATGAAGAAGAATGATAAAAATGAAGTCAATATAGAAGATTTTGGCTTTATAAAATATGGTGAATTTTATCATGATATTCATATTCATCTTGTAAATGGCAAAAAATTAACAACCTTGGAAAATGAAGATCTACCAGAAAACAAAACGATATTTCATGAATTTAGAAATACAAAAAATCGTTTTCTTAATATTGTTGTGGAGATAGATGGGTTTGCGTCCATTCCAAAGGATAAGATTCTTTATATAACAATATGCAATGTGCGTAAGATTTAATTTTCTAGTGTAGGAATGATTCATTAAAAATCAACAACAAACTTATCAAGGAATTACTCTAGGGTAGTTCCTTTTCTTATTATGGAGGAGTTTATGGAAGTAAAAGTAAATAAAGAAATACGAAATTATACAGAGTCCATGTATTTTGGACTTTCCTTAAGACAATTTATTTTTTCAATATTAGCCTGCGTATGTGCCGTAGGTTTTTATTTTATCTTTAAACCTTATTTTGGTTTAGAAACATTGTCATGGTTATGTATTCTAAGTGCTGCTCCTTTTGCGGCACTTGGATTTATTAGCTATAACGGTATGACTGCCGAAAAATTTATATGGGTATGGTTAAAGTCAGAAGTCCTGATCCCTAAACAAATCAAATTTGAAAGCAATAATTATTATTGGGAATGTATCCAACCATTTTTAGAAGAAAAACGCAAGGAGGAGTTGAAACATGATTAAGACGCTTTCTTCAATTAACAAACAAGAAAAAGAAAAATTTAAAATACCAAAAAAGGCACAACATATTATCCCTATTGAAACTATATGGAAAGATGGCATATTCAAAGTAGGCAAAAATAAGTTTTCTATGACTTATAAATTTACGGATATTAACTATGCGACCGCTTCTCGTGAGGACAAGGAAGCCATGTTTTTGGAATATTCAGAGCTGTTAAATTCATTTGATAGTGGTGCTACAACTAAGATTACGATTACCCTTAGACGATTAAATCAGATAGACTTTGAAAAAGAAATCTTACTGCCTTTAAAAGAGGATCGTTTTGATGTTTATCGCAAAGAGTATAATCAAATGTTACTAGATAAAGCGATGGGAACAAATGGCATGGTGCGTGAAATGTATGTAACTATATCCGTATTTAAAAAGAGTTATGAAGATGCAAAAACTTACTTTCGTCGAGTAACAACAGACCTGACTTCTCATTTTGCACGATTGGGTGCTAGATGTACCCCACTAGATACCACTGAACGACTTCGTATCTTACATGATTTTTACCGTTTAGGTGAAGAAGTCAAATATACAATGGACTTAACAAGGCTCATGAAACGAGGACATGATTTTAAAGATTATATCTGTCCTGATAGTTTTGAATTTAAAAAAGAGCATTTTAAAATGGGAAACCGTTATGGACGTGTGTTATTTTTGAAAGATTACGCTAGTTATATCAAAGATAATATGATTGCGGAACTAACGGATATGAATCACAATATGTTTGACTTTCGGTTTTTTGCATTCATTTTTTGTGATTATGTCCTGTTTTTTTATGGTCATTACCGATGCGATGATCAGTCGTGTAACGGATAACTGGCGTAAAGGTATTCGTACCCACTTGTTTATTGATGAATTTCATGTTGTTTTTGAAAATGAATATTCAGGTGCATTCTTCAATAGTGCATGGAGAAGATTTAGAAAACGAAATGCCTATCCAACAGCCATTACACAAAATGTTGAGTATTTATTAGATTCTGTATTAGCAAGTACGATGTTATCGAACAGTGAATTTGTTGTGATGTTAAATCAAGCACCGCAAGACCGTCAAAAACTTGCGAAACTGTTAAATATATCTGATGAGCAGATGTCTTATATTACCAATGCCGATACAGGTTGTGGACTGATCAAATATGGAAGTTCATTAGTCCCATTTATCAATCGTTTCCCAAAAGACACGCTGCTCTATCAGTTAATGACAACCAAACCAACAGATACCCATCATCAAAACAAAGGAGTGAAATAATCTATGGAAAATAAATCATTAGCCGAATATGAAAATATCAAGGAATTCTTAGAACTTCTTGATTATCATGGCATGAACAATGAAAAGAAACAGTTAGAATTTATTATTGAGCATGTAGATAGTGCCGAAAAACAATTCAATGAAGTTTTACAAGAATTAAAAGATGTTAGAAATGAACTCAATACAATTCAAAGCAAAACGATCAAGGCAACCGCAATACGAGCAGTGGACAATATAACCGATAAAGTTAAGTCAGCTAAAAATACATTGCTTGTTATGAAACATCAAATTAAAAATACCATTGACAAAGGACTAAAAGAATTTAAAGAAAAAGGTAAAGACGCTCTCACTTCAACAATGAAAAAGTTAAATATCAAAGGTATGCTGCAAACGATGAAAAACAGTTTTGATCATATCAATCAACAGGCAGATAAAGAAATCGATCATCTTACAAAGCTGGGTGATGAAATTCATGCGGTCAATCATCATTTTAAAAACATTGGTCATGTGATCATGGGAAAACAAGTTCCTAGTGTAAATCCTAGAGATAGCAACAAAGGTATGAAGTCATGTTCAAAATGCTTTGTTTCATGTCATGGATAAAATGACACCCCTATCTCAAAAAGCACAACATGGAATTGAAAAGATAGAGAAACGTGAAACAGAGTTCAAAGAAAAACATTCTGTAAAACAATCCTTGCATGAAATCAAGAAAAATATGGCATCTG
Organism: uncultured Coprobacillus sp.; assembly: GCA_964434915.1. GTDB lineage: Bacteria > Bacillota_I > Bacilli_A > Erysipelotrichales > Coprobacillaceae > CAYSWW01. The sequence continues at coordinate 105 of CAYSWW010000182.1, read as the reverse complement.
CCAAATCATCACATAAAGAATTCAATCATGAACGTGGGTAGAGCTTATGCTCCAATGTCATTAAGTTAAGATGACAATATTTAACCAGGAATTATATGAAAATAT
>CAYSWW010000181.1:0-4375 GCA_964434915.1 uncultured Coprobacillus sp. | reverse complement strand
TATAAAAGAAGGTTTGATTATTAAGTAGTGCTATTTATATTGACGCTTACCATTATGTGATGAAATCTTAAGAAAAAAGATAATTAAACCCACTTGCGCAAAGTTCGTTTAATTATCTTGTCCTAAAGGCAATATGATAATAGCTAAATCTCACGAAAACATCAAGTTCCCTTCTCATATTTCTGATCATTTATTTCAAAAACTATACAACGAAATGACTTCTCATGTACATCTTGAATCAATCAGATGTCCTTACTGCAATCAATATCACTGGACTTTTCACGCCTACTATGAAAAATCTTTCTTTTTTGGTAGATGTTATTTTCGTATACGATGCCAGAGTTATCTGTATGCATTGCAAAAGAACCCATGCCATCCTCCTAATTTCCTTGTTCCCTTTTCCAGAACAACACCATCTTCTTTCATAAATGAAGCTATCAATGATTTAATCGGCTATCACTTATGTCTTTTGCAGAATATAGAGCAACTCTTGCCCTAAGTTATTCTACACTCTACAAGTTGGAAATCCCAAGTTATTGCAGAGTACCATTAATTCAATAAGCTTATATATTTTGATTTTGAGTGAAATCAAAATCGTCAAGATTCTTCTTTACAATGCTTGTGGATGAATTGAACCTCAGAAAAAAATCTGTAAGCCCTGCGATTTTACAAATTACCATTTTTATTATCATAATACGCTTTTATTGAAGCGATTGATTTCCTCTTAAAACGTAAATAAACACACAAAATAGCAACTGTAGAAATAGCGAAAATAGCCGTTGTTCCTATAAAAATATAAGTCATCATATGATTAACTTCAGGTGTTACATAAGAAACATATTTTTGTAATGTCCCCTCTGTTGTCTCATAAGAATATAAGACTCTTTCGCCATCTTCATTTAATAAATAAACAACATAATAATTTTGATGATTTTCATCTTCAAAAGTCCATCCTTCTAATTCTATATCATCAATAGTAACAGTCGATTTTACCAAACCATCTTGTTCTTCAAGATCACTAGGAATATTTAATATGACATATGTTTTTCCATTAATAGTCAAAGTCTCATACTCACGAACAACCTCACCATTATCATAAATATAGAAACCAAAATCTTCACCATTCGTTAAATAAACCAATGTTAATCCTAATGTATCATTAGTCAAAATGCTAATTTCTTGACCATCTATCTCAGTCGTCGATTTCTCAAAACCGCTTGGAATATCAACAGTTGAATAGTCACTTAATACCCCAAATTCTTGATTGTTATATGTTAAATAAACTGAAGGCTCTTCTGTTACATAAACACTTATCGTATAAGTTTTCTTAGAACCATTTTCAGCAACAACAGTTACAATAATATTGTTTTCACCAATTTTCAATTCGTGCTCTCCTGTTCCTGAAACAGTTGCATTAGAATCTTTTGCTTTTGCACTTACAGTAATACTAGAAGTTTCACTTGTTAGTTCAACCTTATATGTTGTAGTACTTGCAGAAAATGTAGGAGATAATGTCCCAGAAGAAACTGTCAATGATGATAGATTATTTTCTGAAGAACGTGTATCTACTGTATCTTCAGTAGTAGTCGTATTAGACGAAGAACTATTACTGCTAGAATTACTACTAGAGCTACTGCTACTGTTAGAACTACTATTGCTAGAATTATTACTTTGAGCCGCTGCTATCGTAATACTTGCCGAAGCAGATGCAGACGATTCTGTTTCAGTAGAATAACTTGCTGATGTTCCTTTGACTGTAACCGTCGTATTTGCTGTTACTTTAACAGCAAAAGTTGCTGTTTCTCCACTAGCACCATCTATTGATACTTTTGATAATGATTGTGTCAGTGTTCCACCTGACCCAACACTTACGCTCAAATCTGCAATAAAGTAATCACTGGATGCCGAAACCGTAAAAGTAACAACGCTTCCCGAAGTTACAGATTTTGAACTCGGTGAAATGCTTAATCCACCACTAGCCTCTACTTCATTTATATCTATAAAAATCATTGTCGAAAAAATCATAAGACATGACAATAAATATTTTAATATCTTTCTTTTCATTTCATTGCTCCTTATTGTGAAATAACGCTTTTTCCATCTAAATGATTTCTCACTTTAACATAATCAAGTGCACTAATTTTACCATCACTATTTGTATCAGCGGCTTTGCTTTGAGCTGCTGTTAAGGTATTTTTCTTATCTAAATAATTTCTTACTTTAACATAATCTAAAGCACTGATTTTACCATCCCCGTTAATATCACCTTTAATGACTATCGTATAACTTGAATTTACTCCATTTGCTGTAATAGAAAGAGTCATACCAGTTGAAATTGTTCCAGATGTAATAGTCGTTCCACTGCTATTTTTAACAACTATTGTTAAATTATCATTCAATTCTTCTATCTGATTGATCAAAGCATTAACAGATGTTCCAATAGAAAATCCAGTAACATAACCATTGTCTATAGTTAATCCCAACAAACTTAATATACTTTGTACATCTAATGAACTCACAACTGTCACATCATCAGCAGGTATATATACATAGTCTCTACTATAACTATATTGATTCGTATATAGCGTATCTGTACGAGAAGTATTTAATGCTGTATCAAATTGAATTTTATACCATTTGTTCCCCGAAGAATCTGTCGTACTTTCTAAAATAATAACAGGTAAATTGCATGTCTTTGGACTTGTTACTCCACTTGTAGTTGCCCCTAAAGTATGGACAACTGTTGAAGAATAACTAGGATCTTTATAGAATTTATAACTGCTTTGCACCCCTTCTATAATTCCTATATTATAATATCCGTAATCACTATTAGAGCTTGAATATGAATAATAATAGTAATAAACACTAGCTGCTTTTTCTCCCCAGTAAGGATCAGATGCATATCGTACATTAATACCTGATAATTTATCTCCTAAATGTCCTCCATTATAGCGCCAATCTTCAACATTTAAATAACCCCTAGAAATATAATATTCTGCATGATATTTTATACTGTCGCCCGCCGTATCATATCCTGAAGCTCCATAATATGGGTTACTATCCACAGCACCATGACCAAATAAGTTGTTTTTATCTTTCGCAATTGAGCTTGTTCCCCAAGCACTTTCATTGCCTGCAACGCCAAACATTAACAAAGCATTTGCTCCATATGTATTTTGATAAGTAAGAAATGTACTTCCTAGTTCTTTCATTTTAGAACTACTAACTCCTACTTTATCTGTAACGATTGAATCAAAATCTGAAGCAGTAAGTGTTGTCGTAGAACGATGTGATAAATATTGATAATAATTATAATATGGATTATTTGGGTTGATAGAATGAGTTCTCACATTAGATTGATAATCCTTAATCATTGTTGGGTAATCAGAGTAAAAATAATGTCCATCATAACTGTAATATTTTTTTCCTTCAGTTAAATAACTCAAAGCATAACCAACACGTATAGTACTGCTGGCATTAGAACTACCATAATAAAAACAATGATATAAATATCCATCCTCCATATAATAATATGAAATATTTGCTAAGGTATAGTCAACAATATCTACATCATCAGCATCAAAATCCATAATTACTCCAGATTGCATAGCTCGAACTTTTCCATTAACAGTTCCAATATATGCTGCATCCTTAGCATAACTTCCTGTTGTATATCCTTCATATCCAGGATTACTTACATTTGAATACGTTAAATAACTCGCCCCTGTACTACTTGTTGAATGAAGATATACAACGCCATATGTAACGTCTTTTTGAGTTTCTTCTACCGAATAAGTAGTAATTTCAGTTGATAGAGTTCTTGCTTGACTCATAACTTGAGATGATGAACTTTCTTGCTCTTCTTTTGCTTCATTAGCTTCTTCAAGAGTATCATAAGTGGCAATAACTTCCTGCTCTCCATCCACATTTTTAACCAGATTATACTCTTTTGTTAAAGCCTCAATCTCACTATCATCTTGGTCAATATCATCAAAGTAAATAATTTCCGCATTACCATCCTCATCAATAATCGTAAAATAATCTGTAATTTCAGGACCTTGAATTTCACTATCCTGTGCATATACAGTATTATTTCCGTTTATAGTCGCCATTAAAGACAGAATTAGCCCAGATATAAGAATTAAAATAACATATTTTTTATTCATTATTGACCTCCCTATTCTCCTATTCTATTTCTCAAACATATCCATATTATACAATATATATTTTTGACAATCAATTAATTTTAGTTTGATTCAAAATATTGTTAGTAAAAATCAAAAAATAGGATAGAGGAATAAATTCATAAATTTATTGTTCCTCCCGTTGAACCAAACGTAAGGGCCTCGTATGTGGCTCTACATTTATATCGAAA
>CAYSWW010000180.1:0-4397 GCA_964434915.1 uncultured Coprobacillus sp. | reverse complement strand
TATTATGAATGTGTAATTTATACTTGACAAAGGTCACTTCATAACAGAAAGGATAAAGAGGCAGAACAATTAAGCTTGGATTTAAGTGATTCTTTCAGCAAGAAATAGTGCAAGACAGTGAGGACAGGTCGCATGAAATGAAGGGACTTCAAACTGAGTTTTGGGAACAAAACTTGTTCGCAAGAAAAATCACCAGCTAAGCTGGTGAATATTTATCATTTATTTTAATTTTTTACGTATATATCCTGTTAGCAAATCTAATAAGAAAACTGTAACAATAATACTTAAAAGAATAATACTAACTCTGCTCCAACGTCTTGCTTGAATAGCAAAGACTAATGTAGCACCAATACCACCTGCTCCAACTAAACCCAAAGTAGAAGCACTACGAACCCCAATTTCAAAGTGATTTAAAACTAAAGATGCATATATAGGAAGTAATTGTGGTAAACGAGCGAAAAACATCGTTTGAATACCATTAGCTCCTACAGAATAACAAGCTGCAACTGGTGTTTCATCCATCCTTTCCATTTCTTCCGTAAATAGTTTACCTAACATTCCAATTTGGTGAATACCAATTGAAAGAACGCCAGCAAATGGTCCTGGACCAACAACTTTGATAAAGATAATCGCATAAACCAATTCAGGAAAAGAACGTAAAACATTTAAAATAAATTTTCCAATTCTTGGAATAATCGTATTGTGTTTCCATAAATTTCTAGAAGCAAGCATTACAAAAGGTAAACATAAAAATGTACCTATAGATGTTCCTACAAAAGCAATCGCAATTGTCATAATCATTAAAGAAAAAACATCTTCACTGCTACCATTATAGAAAAAAGACCATTCAGGTTGCAGCAAACTGGCTAGTGTACTTTTTAAACTGCCCCATGAAAAATATGATAAACTTGACCAGTCAATATCATAACTACAAAACCAGAGCAAAAGAATAAAAATAATAACAAAGCTCCATTTATATAAATTTCTATATTTCGTCATTTATGCTAACCTCCTTCGAATTGCTTCAGAAAGAGAGTCTACAATCAAAACAATAATAAAAATAGAAATAATAATAATAGAAACACGATCATAACGAAAGAGTCCTAAAGCAGCACTCAAAGTAACACCGATTCCTCCAGCTCCAACATAACCTAAGACTGTTGAAGCTCGGACATTCAGTTCAAAAGCATAAAAGAAATAGCTCGCAACATTATTAGTGATTTGTGGCCATATTGACCAAACAGCTATTTGCAATTTAGTTGCACCTACAGATTGAGCTGCTTCAATAGGAGCAAGCTCAACAGTTTCAATTGATTCATAAATTAATTGAGAAACCATTCCAAATGTAAAGATTGCAATTGTGACAACACCAGTTGCTTCACCTATACCAACAATAGCTACTAAAATAGCAGCCAATAATAAATTAGGAATGGTACGAATAATATTTAAAAATAAACGAATAATATTTGACACAAAAGGATTTTGAGTCACAACAGTCGTCGCTAAAAAAGCAAAAGGTATAGCTATAATAATACCAATTAAAGTTCCTAATGCTGATATTTTTAAAGTTTTTAACATAGGTGATAAGAGACTGGGAATATATGATAAATCTGGATGAGCAAGTTTTTCTAGAAATGCCCACAGTTGATCTAAATTACCAAAGACTTCTTGTAATGAAGCATCTGTTAACATTGCACTACTTAAGAAACAAACCGCAATGACAAAAACAATAAAAAGACTTTTATACCATTGAAAGTACACAGTATCTTTTATTTTCACACTTAATTCTCACTTTCTTTTAAAAATGAATTCCCTTTATAAATCATTGTCAAGACCTCATTTGTTAATAATTCTGGTTCACAATCAAAAACAACACGACCATCTTGTAAAGCAATAATTCGATTTGAAAATTGTTTTGCCAGTTCAACAGAGTGAATATTCATAATTACTGTTTTTCCCATTGTTTCATTAATGTTTTTTAATTCCTCTAGGATTTCCTGTGACGTCACTGGATCTAAAGAAGCCACCGGTTCATCAGCTAAAATAATATGTGCTTGTTGTGCCAATGTTCGTGCAATTGAAACACGTTGCTGTTGACCACCAGATAAATTATCGCATCGTTCATGTAATTTATCTAACAAACCAACTTTTTCTAAGACTTGATTACAAAGCTCATAATCTTCTTTGCTGAAAAGACCAAGAATACTTTTCAAAGAAGAATAATAACCTAATCTTCCAGAAAGTACATTTTTTTGAACAGTGCTTCTTTTTACTAAATTAAATTGTTGAGAGACCATTCCAATACGACGTCTAATAAGACGAAGTTGTTTTTTATTTGCCTTTGTTAGAGATTCACCATCAATTGTAATTTCACCTTCAGTAATATCATTCAAACGATTAATAGATCGCAAAAGAGTGCTTTTTCCTGCTCCACTTAAACCAATAACGGAAACAAAAGTTCCGTTATTGATCGTTAAGTTAACATCTATTAATCCTTTGACACCATTATCATATGTTTTAGATACATGGTCGAAAACTATCATATATTATTCACCAGCAATTGCAATATATGATTCAATTGTATCATAAGCAGATTCATCTGCGACAACATACCCTGTATGTCCCCAAGCACTCATAATATCCAAACCTTCTTCATCTGAAGCCATTGTTAAGAATGCCTCTTGAATTTGATTCTTTAATTCATCAGACATTGAAGGTAAAACAGCGATAGCATCATTAGGAATATCTCCATCAGATAAAACAGCAACCTTTAAAGTACTAAATAAATCAACAGTATTTCCTTGATCGTCAGTAATTGCATCACGGAAAACATAACGTGAACCTTCGAAAGTAAAACATGCATCAGCCTGACCATTAATTACCGCTTTTATAGCTGAAGTTACATCATTAATTGCAGTCCAATTACAACTATCAATATCGATACCAGCATTTTTCATTTCAGCAACCGGATAAATATAACCAGAAGCGGATGAAACACTTAAATAAGCAATATTTTTACCGATTAAATCTTCATATGAATCAATATCAGAATCAGATCTTACCAAAACTTCAGCTTTAAAAGTATTTGCAGAAGAGTTTTCAATAGGTAATTCATTTTCATCATAATCAATTAAAGTAGAAGATAAAATAGCTTCAGCAGCACCAAGACTTCTTGCTTGAACATATGCAGCAGGGGGCATTATCCCAACATCCACTTGTCCAGATTCCATAGCTTCAACAATTGTTGTATAATCAGTAGCAACAGTTACATTCACATCAATGCCAAGAAGATTTTCTAGATAAGTTGCAAAGCTTTCTGTTGTTGCATCAATACCATCATTGTTAGTGGGTACAAATTGAACTGTAATAGAAGTTTGTTCATTTTCTTTAGAAGAAGAACATCCTACTATAGATATTGCCATAAATGTAGCAAGAAGTAAAACCGAAATTTTTTTCATTGATATTTCCCTCCCTAATGTAATTTCCAATTTCATTATACCTTGAGTTTTAAGCGTTTTTCAATATAATTCGACATATTTTACTATCAAAGCAAAACATCCATAATAAAAAGAGAGAAAACCATCTTTCTCTCCTAGCATTTGACGATTTGAAAGCCAGCTTCTTTTGCCATATCAATACATCGATCAGAACGAATATGTATTAAAAAGACTTGCAATCTTAGTGAAGAAGGAATTGCTTGTTTTAAAATGTCAATATTCAAATGAATATCATTTGGAATCTTTAAATCAGTGACTTCCATATATATGCGTTGAATTTGTTGATGATTTGCGATAAAATGAGAAACATTCTCTGTTGTTCGGGTATCAGCTGAATAAAACACGGCACCATCAGGTGTTTCAAAAACAAAAGAAAAGCAAGGTATTCCATCATCATGTTGCGTTAGTTCATAACGGACTGTTGAAAATGTTTGAAAAAGAGAATCAACTTCTTCCTCAAAGAGAAAATCATAAGTATCATCCGTATTTCCATATAAAGACATCAATGTTTGTAAGCTTTGAAGATATTGGTGATGATGAGGCACAATGATTTTTAATTTTGTATGTAACATATATTGACAATAAAAACCCAAAGAACCTAATGATCCACAATGATCACAATGAGTATGGGAAATTAGCACATAAACTTGCTTAATTGAAGTCAAAATGTTCTTTTCCATCAATTTACTAAAAACAGTTTCTCCACAATCGATAAGAAAAAGACAATCATTTTCAATAAAGTATGCTGAAGTATTTCCTTCTTGGGGATTAAAGGCAGCACCACGGCCAATAAAGTTTAAATTCATGTGTTTTCACTCCTTGCTTTTTAGTATAACTTGGTATATGATGAATTGCAAGTTTGTTATGAGAAGGATTTATTTGAGAAAAAACATGTCTTAT
>CAYSWW010000179.1:0-4400 GCA_964434915.1 uncultured Coprobacillus sp. | reverse complement strand
TTTATTCTTTTAAATATTGGTTGACTTCTTTTTGAATATCCATGAGGGATATATCTAAATCACTATTATTTTGTATCATTTGATTAATTTTTATATCAAGGAGATTCAATGCTGACTCATACTTTTTAAATTGACTACGACTTACTGTATTTTCCATGACATCATTTAGTAAACTCAAATCAACCATTGTATCTCCCAAAACTTCCTCTAAAGCTAAACCATCTTGAGCTTGTGTTACTTTTTTTAAAGAAGAAATACCCTGTGAATACTCAAATAAAGCATTTTGCGTTTCTTCATCATAAGTTAAGGTCTTTAAAAATTCCCATGCTTCATTACTATGATGGGTGCGTGATGATATTCCGATAAGTAAAGTAGAAACTTGGCTTGTTTTACTTTCCATTGTTATAGAGGGCATTTTTAAACAGTCCCATTCAAAAGTTGAATACTTCTTAACTTTCCATGGATATGCTTTATAAGTGCGATATTGTGAAAAAGACATTGGAGAAAAAGCAACTTGACCCTGATCAAATTCTTCTGAACTGATTAAATGTCCTTGATTTAATTGATTTAGCTTTTGAATAAAACGAATAGACTCTTTCATGTCTTCTTGATATAAATAACACTCTGTTCCTTCATCATCAAAAAGTTCTATTCCATGAGCATAAACAGAATCTAACCAACTATAGTTATAACAACCATATTGATCTATAACACCATCTCCATCACTATCTTTTGTAACTGCCTCACAAATAGCATAAAAATCATCTAAAGTCCAATCATTATTAGGAATTTCTATACCATCTTTCTCTAAAAGCGTTTTATTCACAAACATCAAAGTTAGATCACTTTCATAAGGTAAAGCATATTGATGTTCACGATATATTCCTGTCTGTAATGCACTCTCATAATAGTTATCTTTATCAAAGTCATCCTCATCCATATAATTATCTAAATTCATTAGTGCCCCTATAGAACTTAACATATTAAAATCTTCACTTAAAATCATAAAAACATCTGGCTCATTACCACATAATAATTGGTTAGATAACCATAAAGAATAATCTTCCTTTAAAATACCACTTTCGTATTCAATTTGAATATTTGGATAACTTTCCTCAAATCTTGTAATAGCTTCATCAATCACTCGATAACTTTCACCATTAGGAACATCCCAATTACTTCCGGCAAAAACACCTAATCTAAGCACAATTGTTTTAGGCCAATAAATAAGCGTTAAAAAACATAAAATACAAACAATAATTATAATAATCTTCTTAATAATCTTCTTATTCATTATCAAAATCCTTCGTGATTTGACCTGTCTGAACAGCCCAAATAGCTAATTGTGTACGATCCCTTAAGTTCAGTTTAGATAACACTGAACTTAAATAATTTCTAACAGTTCCTTCAGATAAAAACAATTTTTGTGCTATTTCTTTATTAGATAAACCACATCCCACTTGTTGAATAACCTTCCACTCTGGTTTACTAATCTCCTTTAAAGATGACTCATCAATTTGAATAACGAAATTATTCTGTGACATCTTTGAAAACATGCTAAAAACTTTAGTTGCAATATCCGGATTAATCAATGCTCCTCCTCGATACACTGTAATAATATCATGATACAATTCATCCATACTAACACCTTTTAGCAGATATCCACTCGCACCATATTTTAAAGCACTGAAAACAAAATCATCATCATCAAAGGTAGTTAAAATGATAATCTTCGTATCAGGATACGACTCTTTAACAGCTTTGGTGCAATAAACCCCATCCATACGTGGCATTCGAATATCCATAAGAATGATATCCACTTTTTCTCTTTTTAAAATATCTAAAACTTCTAAGCCGTCATTTGCTAATCCAACAACTTGTAAATCTTCATGTGTCCCCAAAACAATTTTTAATGATTCTCTAATCAATTCCTGATCATCTGCTATAACTATTTTAATCATATGTTTCTCCCTTTTGTAATGGTATTTTGACCTGTGTCAAAAAACCATTATTTCCATCAAATGTCACTTGACCATTCATTATTGCTACTCTCTCACTCATTTGTTTTAATCCAAACCCATAATGAATCTCCTGGAATCCAATTCCATTATCCTTTATATCTAAACATAAATTATTATCCTGTTGATAAAAATGAATATCTACATGCGTTGCTCCTCCATGTCTCATGGCATTCGTAACACTTTCCTGTATAATACGGAAAAGGCTATCCTCTTTCGTATTTTCAATATCTAAATTTTCTACTTGATAATCAAGTGTGACACTCAAATCACTGACACTTGAAAACTCTTCAATCATCCTTTCAATAGCTCCCTTTAGTCCTCTTTCTTCTAAAGCTCCAGGACGAAGTTTATTCAAAGAATTTCTAACATCTCCGATCCCTTGTCGAACTACTTTTGAAACGACCAAAAGTTGTTTTTTTGTTGCCTGTGGATTAATATCAATCATAGCAATACAGGCATCCACTCCAGCAGCAATCCCCGTTAAAGCATGACCGAGCGTATCATGAATTTCTCTCGCTAACCTTTTTCTTTCATTATTCTCACCAATTTTTTCGGTAATAGCAGCATAGTTTTGTAGCTCTTTATTAACAGTTTGAATCATTGATAATTCTTTTTGAATATTTTCATTTTCACGAACTTGCTCTACAATGTATGTTACCATATATACAATGAAAACGATATTATTTAATGTTTCTAATAAAGTTTTCCCAATCATAAGAATACTCTTTGTATTTGCACTATAAACTTCAAAATATTGCTGTAATTGTGGCATCGGTAAAAGTGAAGAAAAGACATCATAATTACAAAATAAATATCCAATCACTAATGAAATCAGTAGCCATAAAGAATATTTATTATCTTTAAAATGATACATACAATCACAAAATACCAATAGAAAAATACCATTATAACCCATATAAAGCATATAAACGATCAAAAAACATAAAATCAACTCAATAATTCCATAAATAATATTTTTCTGTCCCTCTAAAACATAATATCTACGGCAACAAATAACAAGAACAAGTAAACTAAATAATAAAATTGTTCCAAAATACACATATAATGGATGATGTGGTAGAGAATTCAGTTTATCTAAAAATTCTCTAGCTAATAGATTACTTATAATATATTTAGTCGTCAGCAAAATACAGGAACTATAGAATAAAATATTAATAAAATTAATAATGATCATAAGAATATGAACATTTTTTAATGATCGAAAATGGATTCGGCTCATCATTGCCACCCCGTTTCATCATATTCTGAAATATTATCTTTATTAATAAGTGCTACAGGAATAATCACTTCTTTAGAAATCTCTTCTCCTGCTAATATTCGATACATATTTTCACCGGCAACACTTCCTATCGAAATAGGAGATTGAGCAACTGTTCCTGCAACCATATCATTTTGTAGAATAAGACGTTTTAAATCGGGTGTCCCATCTATTCCATATACAATAACATCATTCCTATTTTGTGATTCTAAAGCAGCTAATGCCCCTAAAGCACTAGAGTCATTTAAAGCCATCACAACATCTACATCTGGTGTTTCCTTTAATAATTGCTGCATTAATGGCATTGCTATCTCCAATTGACCTTCACACTCTCCTTCATTAATAATTTGATACTGTGGATATAATGAAATTGTATCTATAAAACCATCAATACGATCCTTTGCTGATTTCACCATACTATGTTTCAATAAAATAATATTCGCTTGTTCCATTCTCTCCATCATATCTAAAGCACATTGAACTCCAGCATCATAATTATCGGAAACAACCGTACATTGGCATAAAGAACTGTCTAAAATTGGTGCATCGATTACAATAACAGGTATGTGAGCTTTTTGAGCAGCTTCTAAAGCAGGCTGAATCTTTTCTGAATCAATTGGATTAACAAAAATACCATCAACCTTACGTTCGATTAGAGAATATATTTGTTCATTTTGTTTATCAATATCTAAAGCTGGATCTAACGTAATAAGTTGATCATTATAAAATCCAACAACTTTTAACAATTCATTATTAATTACTTCATAAAATGGATTATTCATAGTCATATAAGTAACACCAAAAACACGATGTGAATTATCCGGTCCCACATATTCAACATAAATAGAACCAACAACCATAACTGCAATAGCAATCAAAATACTTACATATATTTTTTTGTTTTTTTGGTTTTGCATAAATTCACCTACTCTTTTTTATTTTATCATAAATTTTATAATAAAATATAGTGACAAAAGTCATATTTCAACGTAAATTGTCTTTATAAAAAAAGAAGAACCAAGTTTCTTCCTATAATTCGTTCATTCTATCACAACATTTAGCCAAATCCAAATCAAGTGATCACATTATTTAACAGAATA
>CAYSWW010000178.1:0-4416 GCA_964434915.1 uncultured Coprobacillus sp. | reverse complement strand
TTCAGAAGAAAAGGACCATCTAAAGAAAGCCGTAAAGATCCAATAGTCGGTATGGTGTTTCTTTGAGAAAGTTAATTTTCCTTGAGTTCTTTCCTTAATCTTCTTCTTGAAGTCTTATAATGATTTTTCCGTTAGTTCAATTTCCCATCTTTATTTGTTCTCCAATAACTGAAATCAAAGCTTGAAAATGTAAAGTCATCATTATCAAAATCAACGACCATTGTCTTTTCCATTGATCTTTCTTACCCTAATCTCTCTATCTCTTCTTTGGCAACTTTACCTGCCTTTAGCCAAGACCATATTGAATCTAATCCATATATTTAGTACCTTCATTAATCGTTTATATGGTATATCGTCAAACAAACCTTTGATATCACAATGATATATCTCGCTTCTTCCTTTTTCAAATATTCATAATGATTTGCATAGCACTATCGACTCCTCTTTATGTAATTGTCACTTCGACTTACTCTTATAGATCATTACCTCTAAGAAAAAGAAATAAAGAAGTCTGTTCATTAGGTTAACAGTAAATAAATTTCCGCATCTTTCGCAATGTCGTCGCACTTTTTACTACCGCATGATTTGCACTAACGCTCACAGAGTAGGACTTGCACCTACAGGATTTCCTTTTTTCCATTGGTGTATATAACGAGCTATCGTGACATTCCACTTATAAAAGGAAAAATGCCTTGTACCTGTATACAAGACATTCTAAGCAGCTGCCTATCGCATAAAAGCACCTAAGTAAATACTTAAAATGCTTTTTATTTGTTCTATGCTATTACACGAATAAATCCTTCTCTAGCAAATCACAAACTGTTCCGGAAAACACAAGTGATTTTTTAATTATTCTATAATTTTTCACAAATTTTTTTAAAGTTAATCGCATTGTAGTTTATTTGTTTTTTCTATTTTCAATAAATTGTTTTATTTTTTGAACTGCTATTTTTAATTCAATTAAGCTATATGCGTAAGAAACACGAATAAACCCTTCTCCAGCAGCTCCAAAAGCTGTTCCAGGAACACAAGCTACTTTTTGATCATTCAACAATTCTTCACAAAATTCTTCTGAAGTCAACCCTGTTGACTTGATACAAGGAAACACATAAAATGCACCTTGTGGTTTAAATGTTTCTAATCCCATTTCATTAAAAGCCTCAACCAAGAAGTTTCTTCTTGTACGATAAGAATCACGCATTTTCTCGACTTCATCTTGACAATGCCTCAATCCTTCAACAGCTCCATATTGAGCAGGTGAAGGTGCAGACATAATAACATATTGATGAATTTTTAATATAGCTTTTGATAATATTGAATGACACAAGATATATCCTAAACGCCAACCTGTCATTGCAAAAGCTTTAGAAAAACCATTAATAATAATACATTGATCTTTAATTTCATCAAAAGAAGCAATTGAACAAAATTCTTCTTCATAGCTTAATTCTGCATATATTTCATCAGAAATAATTAAAATACCTGATTCTTTTAAAATAGGAACAATCTTTTGATAGTCCTCTTTTGTCATAAATGCACCTGTTGGATTACATGGATAATTCAACAAAATAGCTTTTGTTTTTGGTGTAATTGCTGCTTTTAATAACTCTGGTGTTAATTTAAACTCATCTTCATGTCTAAGAGTAATTGGAACAGCGATACCTTCAGAAAGTTCTACTCCAGGCATATAAGCAACATATCCCGGATCTAAAACAATCACTTCATCGCCGGGATTAATAATTGCTCTAATGGTAATATCAATAGCTTCAGATCCCCCAACTGTCACAACACATTCTTTTTCAGGATCATATGCAATACCAAATTTTCTATCATAATACTTGCAGATTTCTTCTCTTAACTCCAATAATCCACGATTGGCCGTATAAAAAGTTCTTCCCTTTTCAATAGAATAAATCGCAGCTTCTCTAATCGCCCATGGAGTTGTAAAATCAGGTTCACCTACTCCTAAAGAAATTACACCTTCCATTTGTGAAGCTAAATCAAAAAATTTTCTAATACCACTGGGCTTAATGTTTTTTGCTCGTTCACTAACAAGATCCTCTAAATTCATTATGGAGTCACCACCAATCTATTATTTTTACCATCCTCATCTTCAATAAGAATGACACCATTATTCTTATACTGTTTCAACACAAAATAAGTTGACGTTCCAGTCACACCATTAACACATGCTAATTTACTTGCAACAAAATGAGCCACTTCCTGCATTGTTTTTCCTTTTACAATTGCAACAAACTCAAAACTACCACTCAATAAATACATCGTATCCACTTCATCAAATTTATAAATATGACTAGCAATACGATCATATCCATACTCTCTTTCTGGGCTAGCGTTAATTTGAATTAATGCTGTTACAATTTCAGTATTTGTCAAATCCCAATTGACAATTGTATGATATCCACAGATAACTTTTTGTTTTTCAAGCTCTGTTAATCTCTCTATAACATTATCTTTAGACTCTTCCAAGGCGGCCGCTAAGTCAGTAATTTTTATCCTCGCATTTTGTTGTAATAATTTTAACAATACCTTGTCGTCCATATCGATCACTCCTTTTTTATGTATTTATATCCATTGTATTACAATTTTGATTAATAGAAAAGAAATTTATTTAAAAATTTCTTTTCTTAGCTCTTTTCATATTAGTAAAGAAAATATGATTGTGTTAAAATAGATAATATGAAAGGGGTTTAATTATGAAAACGTTTTATGTTTCAAGCTATGGAAAAAAGAATAATAAAGGAATTTATATTATGAAATTTGATGATGAAACACTGCAAATGAAGCGGGTTCAACAAATCGTAACGCTTGACTATCCATCATATATGATTGTTAAAAATCATGTTTTATATGTGGCATATAAAAATGCCAGTTCACACAATGATGGTGGTGGAATTGGAAGTTTTTCTATCTATCAAGATGAATTATTATTAAATAATAATTATAGTTCTAGTGGTAGATCATATACTCATCTATGTGTTGATGAACAACAAAGATATTTATTTGCAGCTAATTATCATATTGGAGCTACAGCTTCTTATCAACTAGAAAACAGTGTTATTACTCAAAAAATTTGTGCTGTTAGACATAAGGGTTTAGGGCCTGATTTATTAAAAAGGCAAACTGGTCCCCATGCTCATTGTGTAGGGATTACGCCTGATCAACAATTTGTTTATTCTGTTGATTTAGGTGCTGATAAAGTTGTAATGTATCGTTATTATCAAGGAGTCTTGATGGAAGATGCTGACTATACTTTAAATATAGTTCCGGGTTCTGGCCCTCGTCATATGATTTTTTCACAAGATGGTCGTTTTGCTTATTTAGTGAATGAAATTGCCAATAATATTATGGTGTTTAAATATGTTGAAGGGCGTTTTTATCTTATTCAAGCGATTCACTGTGTACCAAGACATTTTAAAGGTTTTTCGAGTGCTTCTGCCATTCGTTTGACTTCTAGTGGAGAACATCTTTTTGTTTCTAATAGAGGGCATGATAGTATTGCGATGTATCGTGTTAATAAAGAAACGGGAAAGATTTCATTACTCTATATGGTTCATACTGGTAAAGAACCACGTGATTTTAATATTCTTGATGATAAATATTTAATTGTTGGATGTCAGAGAGATAATTTATTACAAGTACTGACTTTTGATGAAGTGAATGAAAAGCTTTTAATGAGTAAGTCGACAATTGAAATTCCCGCCCCTGTTTGTATTGCATTTGAATAAGTCCGTTTAAGGACTTTTTTCATTTATCAAAAAGGCTATAGGCATACTAAGAAAATAAACAAGCAGGACATCTATAAAACTGTTAGAGATTCAAAAAAGAAAAATCAAACAATTTCAATTTCCAGTGTGCTAAAGAAGTTAGATGTCAACAAATCAGGTTATTATGACTATATCAACAGAAAACCAAGTCATACGAATCAAAGAAAAGAAAAAATAACAAAAAAAGTTGAGAAAATCTTTAATGATTCACATGAGATATATGGTTCTCCCAAGATAACGCAGATACTCAATCAAAATGAATAAAAAGTCAGTCAAAGATATATTTATTCCATAATGAGAGAAAACAGCAGGATGGCTAGATACATTAAGCCATATATTCAAACAATAATAAGTGTAGATTTTTCTTCAAAGCTGGAAAATCTGCTTAATAGATATTTTAATCCGGCAAAATCTGATTGTGCGTGGTGTACAGATATTACCTATATAAAAACATATGATGAGGGATTTGTCTATCTGACAAGCGTAATGGATCTGTATTCAAGGAAAATAATATCGTGGGTACTCACCAAGACAATGGAAGCAAATGACATTCTAAAATGCATAGAAAAAGTAATCGAGTAGGAGAAAATAAATAAATTATTTATTTTCGTTCTCTCACACCACCAGT
>CAYSWW010000177.1:0-4447 GCA_964434915.1 uncultured Coprobacillus sp. | reverse complement strand
AATATAAATAAAAAGGAGGAAAAAAATGAATATCTTAGTATTAGCACCTTTACAATCAGACAATTTTCAAAAAATAGAAAAAAGTTTTCCTAAAGATTCTTTTATTTATGCAACATATCAAAATGTTACCCAAGAAATGATTAATCAATGTGACATAATTGTAGGGAATCCCCCATTATCTATGAATCTTTATCAACCCCATATTCAAGCTATTTTATTAAATAGTGCGGGGAGTGATGAATATGTTAAAGAAGGAATCTTACATCCTCAAACTTCACTGGCCAATGCGAGTGGGACATATGGTAAAGCTATTGCTGAACATACTATTGGTATGATTTTAGCTTTGAATAAAAATATCAAAACTTATATTCATCATATGACTCAAGGTTTATGGCAAAGTGCCACAACAGGTAAAGAGCTTTATCAAAAGACGGTTATGATTGTAGGATTGGGTGATTTAGGATATGAAATTGCGAAACGTTTAAAAGCTTTTGAATGTCAAATCATTGGAGTTAAGCGAACATTATCGACTAAACCACCGCATGTCGATCAACTCTATACAACTGATTGCATAGATGAATTATTGCCACAAGTTGATTATGTTATTTTGGCTTTACCACAAACGAAAGAGACGATAGGATTATTTAATAAAGAAAAAATGCTATTCATGAAAAAAGATGCAGTTTTGGTAAATATAGGAAGGGGAAGTGCTATTGTGACAGAAGATTTGATAGATGTTTTAGAGAGTCATCATCTTTTTGGTGTCGCATTAGATGTTGTTGCAGAAGAACCTCTTTCATCAGATAGTCCGTTATGGCATTTTGATAATGTCTTAATTACACCTCATGCATCTGGTGGATATGTTTGGCAAAGTGCGAGAGATTATTATACGGATTTAGTAATTAGAAATATCCAACATTTAAAAAATCAAGAATCATTAGAAAATGAAGTTGATTTTCAGACGGGATATCGTAAGCATATTTCTTATCAGTAGAAATCTATTTTTTCATAGATTTCTTTTTTTTATGCTTATGAATTGACAAATTCAAATAAATAAATATAATAATAATATACCCCATAGGGGTGGGAGGTGTTTATGAAACAAAAATATGATGTGATTGGTATGAGTTGTAGTGCCTGTAGTGCTCATATCGATAAAGCTGTCAGAAAAGTAGATGGTGTTCAAGAAGTCAATGTCAATCTTTTAAGTAATACGATGGTGGTTGATTATGATGATGCCAAGGTTAATGATGCTTTAATTATGAAGACTGTTGAAGATGCAGGTTATAAAGCATTACCACAAAACGCCAGTGTATCGACGTTACAGGAAAAAGATCCTATGTCTCAAAAGAAAAGGTCATTAATTTTATCATTTGTGTTTTTAATTCCATTATTTTATATTTCTATGGGACATATGTTAGGAGCTCCTTTGCCAGGATTTCTATTAGGTCATGAGAATATGATGGTTTTTGCTTTAACTCAATTATTTTTAACTTTACCAATTATGTATATTAATCATGGCTATTTTCAAAGAGGATTTCAATCTTTATGGCATAAGAGTCCAAATATGGATACTTTGATTGCGATGGGATCTAGTGCTGCTGCCATTTATAGTATTTATGCAATTTTTATGATGGGATATGAACTTGGTCATGGTCAGATGGATTTGGCTCATCAATATATGATGCAATTATATTTTGAATCAGCTGGAATGATTTTAACACTTATTTCTTTAGGAAAATATTTAGAGTCTCGTTCTAAAAAGAAAACATCTGAAGCAATTGAGAAGTTAATGAATTTAATACCTTCAACAGCAACTATTCTTAAAGATAATCAAGAAATTGTTGTACCAATTGATGATGTTCAAATTGATGATATCGTTATTGTTAAATCGGGGCAAAATATTCCAGTTGATGGCGTTATTGTTAAAGGTGAATCTTCGATTGATGAATCAATGATTACTGGCGAAAGTTTACCAGTTGATAAAAAAGTGAATGATCAAGTTATTGGAGCAACGATGAATATAGAAGGTTATATTCAAGTTCGAGTAACACATACGAAAGAGGATAATACTTTATCACAAATTATTCAGTTAGTTGAAGATGCAAGTTCTTCTAAGGCACCGATTGCGAAATTGGCTGATCAAATTAGTGGTATATTTGTTCCTGTCGTGATGACAATAGCTCTGTTAACTTTCATTGTTTGGATGACAATTGGAGGTGCAACTTTCCACTTTGCTTTGACATGTGCGATTGCTGTTTTGGTTATTTCTTGTCCGTGTGCTTTAGGACTGGCAACACCAACAGCTATTATGGTTGGGACAGGAAAAGGAGCACAATTAGGAATCTTGATTAAATCGGCTGAAAATTTAGAAATGCTTTCTAAATGTGATACGATTGTATTGGATAAAACTGGAACAATTACGAAGGGCAAACCACAAGTGACTGAGGTTTATACTGTTAAAATGTCAGAAAATGAATTATTGCAATATGCTGCTGCGATTGAGAATGCTTCTCAGCATCCTCTTGCTAAAGCTGTTGTGGATTATGTTCAAGAGTTGGGAATTGATTTTGAAACAGTTGAGTCGTTTGAAATGATGAGTGGTTTAGGACTTAAAGGAGTTTTAAATGGCGAAATTTTGTTGTCAGGAAATCGTCGTTTGATGGAAACGTATCAGGTTGATTTATCTGAAGTGTATGATATTGCACAATCGTTGGCACAGTTGGGCAAGACGCCATTATATTATGCTAAAGACGGTCAAGTAATCGGAATGATAGTAGTAAGTGATGTTTTAAAGGAAACGAGTGCTTCGGCTATTCAAGCATTAAAAAATATGCATTTATCTATTTATATGTTAACAGGAGACAATGCTTTAACAGCTAAGGCAATTGCTGATCAATTAGGAGTTGAGACGATTGCTGAGGTTTTACCACAAGATAAAGAAAAACATGTTCATGATTTACAAGAAAAAGGACATCGTGTCATTATGGTGGGTGATGGTATTAATGATGCACCAGCCTTAATGCGTGCTGATGTTGGTATTGCGATGACTTCAGGTACTGATATTGCAATGGATAGTGCTGATATTGTTTTAATGAAAAATGATTTACAAGATGTTGTGAATTCGATACAATTAAGTTATGCAGTGATTAAAAACATTAAAGAAAATCTATTTTGGGCATTCTTCTATAATGTTATTGGAATTCCTATTGCGGCAGGGGTTTTCTATCCAATTTTAGGTTGGTTGCTAGACCCAATGTTTGGAGCTGCAGCAATGAGTTTGAGTTCGGTATTCGTTGTCAGCAATGCTTTAAGATTAAGATTTTTTAATCCAAAACAAAGGATCATTCAAGAAAAACATAAGGAGAAGAAGAAAATGAAAATGAATATTGATGGAATGATGTGTGCTCATTGTCAAGCGCATGTCGAAAAAGCTTTAAATGGTATTGATGGAGTTAAAGCGACAGTTGATTTGGAAAATAATTGTGCTTATATTGAACTCACAAGAGATGTTGATCAGGCTGTTTTAAAACAGGCTGTTGAAGATGCAGGATATACTGTGAAAGGATTTGAATAATGCAGGCAGATAAAAAACAAGTAACGCGTCTGTTAAAAACAGCTAGAGGACAGATTGATGGTATTTTACGAATGATTGATGAAAATCGTTATTGTATTGACATTTCTAATCAATTGATGGCGACACAAGCTGTTTTAAAAAGAGCGAATAAGGAAATTATTGGAGCACATATGAAACATTGTGTGATGGATGCAGTAGAGCATCATGATGATGCTGAAAAAAAAATTGATGAAATGATAGGAATTATCGATCAATTGTTAAAATAAAGGGCATTCTACAATAACTTGGTGCAAGAGTTGCCCTACATTCTGTAAAGGACAGAAGTGATAGCCATCACTTCTGTTTTTGGGTTACCTTAAAATTTGATTGGGACATCATCATTGAGCGTGGATAGTACTCGGTTTTTGAATCTTGACCTACAGGTATAGCCATTTACACTATGCTTGATCAGTTTAATGATTGAGTTGCTATTTTCTATCAATGCATTGATTGGTCGTTTTATGAAGAAATTGATTATTTCTGGTTTCCAATTGGTCAGTGTTTTAAAAAAATCATGCATGATACTGGATTCAACACTGAATGTCTGACTCTTTTCATGCAGTAGCCTTTGATCCTAGTGGTCGGAGTAGAGCATACAGGACATCTATGTTCCTTTACGTTAAGACAGATATCGATTACCAGTGATATTCAGTTTTTATATAAGTTCCTCGCTTTCTTTCATTTACAATTTCAATATACATAAAAACAGCGAGAAATAATAAAAAAGCTAAGTGAAAAAAAGACAAAGGATGACATTTATTGATTTGTTTTTCATCTTGCAGACGTACTGACAAACATCATCATAAGAATGAATGTCAATATCTCTGAATT
>CAYSWW010000176.1:0-4450 GCA_964434915.1 uncultured Coprobacillus sp. | reverse complement strand
AAATAAATCAAAGATATCAAGTTGCATTTGAAACTTTTATATGTTAATGTAAGACAGAGAAAAGAGTGATATTATGAGTAAGATGGCAGCAAGGCATACAAAAATAGTAGAATTATTGACACAACAAGACAAAGTAGAAGTAAGCGAGTTATCAAAGATTCTTGATGTTTCCCAAGTGACGATTCGTAAGGATTTGGATGTATTAGAAGAAAAAGGTCTTATTGTGAGGGAGCATGGTTTTGCGACATTGAATGCAAGCGATGATATTAATAATCGTTTGGCTTATCATTATGAGCAAAAACTAAAAATAGCAAAACTAGCTTGTCAATCAATTCAAAATGGTGAAACTATCATGATTGAATCAGGATCGTGTTGTGCATTGTTGGCTTTAGAAATTGCTCAAACAAAGAAAGATGTGACAATTATTACAAATTCTGCCTTTATAGCTGATTATATTCGCAAAATACCAACGACACATATTATTCTATTAGGTGGAGAATATCAAAATGAATCACAAGTTGTGGTAGGTCCAATGACGAGAAAATGTGTAGAGGCTTTTCGGGTAGACAAATTCTATATTGGTGCTGATGGGTTTTCTGAAAATACTGGATTTACGGGAAATGATTATATGCGTAGTGAAACAGTGAGAAATATGACTAAACAAGCACAACAAGTGATTGTCGTCACTGAATCATCAAAATTTACTCAGGTAGGTTTGGTCAGCTTATTGCCAACAAAGGATGTTCATCGTGTTGTGACGGATCATGATATCCCAGAATCTTGTGAAGCTTATTTGTTGGCACGGGGTGTTATTGTTGATAAAGTTATATAAAAACTACTGGCATATGCCAGTAGTGAACTTTCAATTAGAAAAAGCAGTGTAGTCCCATGTCGAGAAAAATTTGTTGATAGTTTTTTAGGTCTTCTGGATAGAGGGCTTTTTTATTTTTATATTGATATTCTTTATTTAGTAATTCATATTTTTTCTCACCAAATTGATGAAAAGGTAAAAGTTGAACATCATGTGCACTAAAATGTAGTAACATTTCAGCAATACCTTTGGCATCATCTAATGTTGCATTAAATTCTGGTATTACAGGGATACGTGGAAGAACTTGAATACCATGTTTAATCGCCCATTGAAAATTTTCTAGAATGAGGTCATTATAAACTCCTGTACCAGCAAAATGCTTCTGTCGATCATAATGCTTAATATCAAATAATAATAGATCAAAAAGAGGAGCTAGTTCATGAAAGATAGATTGTTCAATATATCCCGTTGTCTCTATTGCTAAATGAATATGATGCTTTTTGAGTGCTTGCACAAGGTCTTTGATAAAATTCGGTTGACTCATGCCTTCTCCACCAGATATTGTCACACCACCATGAGATTCTTCATAAAAATCAACATCCTGTAAACAAATTTCCACAACATCATCAACATTTTTGTATTCTCCTTCATAAGATAATGCTTTTTGTGGACAGTGGTTTACACATTGTAAGCAGCTTACACATTTTTGAAAATCTATATGAATACGTTGATTGATATGTTGAATGGCTTTCTGTGGACATGTTTGAACACATTGAAGGCAATGAACACATTGTTTATAATCGTATAGAATCTGGATTTTTTCTAATTGTGACTCTGGATTAGAACACCATAAACATTTTAAAGGACAACCTTTTAAGAAAACAGTTGTTCTGATGCCAGGGCCATCATGGATACTAAATTTTTGAATGTTAAATACGATACCTTGACTCATTTTTTTATCTCCTTATGGATATATCATAACATGTAAATTGTGAAAAGTAAATAAAAGTTTCAAATGAAACTTATATTTCTTTTTAACGAAAAAAATATTGACTTACAAAGGAAATATGATAAGATGTAAATAGAAAATAAAATACATGAAAAGAAAGAGGAGAAAGCGCAATGAAAAATGTTGAACATTTTGGAGATTTAACACCAAGAATGAATGAGTTTAGAGAAAAAGTATTGGATAAAAAACCTTATATTTGTGCTGAACGTGCTTTATTAGCGACAGAAGCTTATAAAGAAAATCAAAATCAACCAGCTGTTATGAAACGTGCTCTCATGTTAAAAAATATTCTTGAAAAGATGTCTATTTATATTGAGGACGAAACTTTGATTGTAGGGAATCAAGCCGCTTCTAATAGGGATGCTCCTATTTTTCCTGAATATACATTAGAATTTGTGATGAATGAGTTGGATTTATTTGAAAAACGTGATGGGGATGTTTTTTATATTACTGAGGAAACGAAAGAAGCTTTACGTTCAATTGCCCCATTTTGGGAAAATAATAACTTAAGAGCTAAGGGTGCTGCATTATTGCCTGATGAAGTGAGTGTATTTATGGAAACAGGTTTCTTTGGTATGGAAGGAAAACTCAATTCTGGCGATGCGCATCTTGCGGTTGATTATCGAAAAGTATTAGAAGTTGGTTTAAAAGGTTATGAAGAAAGAGTGCTTCAATTAAAAGCGGATTTAGATTTATGTCAACCTGAAAATATTGATAAATATCAGTTTTATAAAGCAGTTTTGATTGTTATTGAAGCAGTGAAAACATATGCTCATCGTTTTTCTATGTTAGCTCAAGAATTAGCAGAAAAAGCGTCAGGTAAGAGAAAGGAAGAATTGTTAGAAATAAGTCGTATCTGTGATAAGGTTCCTTATTATCCTGCGGAAACGTTCCATGAAGCGATTCAATCAACATGGTTTATTCAATTGATTTTACAAATTGAATCAAATGGACATTCTTTATCATATGGTCGTTTTGATCAATATATTTATCCTTATTATCAACATGATATTGATAATGGACTTATTACAGATGATGAAGTTGTTGAACTTTTAGATAATCTTTGGATTAAAACTTTAACTATCAATAAAGTACGTAGTCAAGCTCATACTTTTAGTAGTGCTGGAAGCCCAATGTATCAAAATGTTACAATAGGTGGACAAACAATAGATAAAAAAGATGCAACAAATCAGTTATCTTATTTAGTTTTAAAATCTGTTGCTCAAACAAGATTGCCTCAACCTAATCTAACTGTTAGATATCATAGAAATATGCCAAAAGCTTTCTTGGATGAAGCCATTGAAGTTATGAAACTTGGAACTGGTATGCCTGCCTTCAATTCTGATGAGGTCATTATTCCTTCATTTATTGAAAAAGGAGTTAAAGAAGAAGACGCTTATAATTATAGTGCTATTGGTTGTGTAGAAACAGCAGTACCAGGTAAATGGGGGTATCGTTGTACAGGTATGAGTTACATGAATTTCCCAAGAATTTTATTAATTGCAATGAATGATGGTATTGATCTAACTTCAGGAAAACGTTTTGTAAAGAGTTGTGGAAATTTTAAGGATATGACATCATATGATGAATTGGTAAAAGCAATTGATCAAGTGATGAGAGAATTAACACGTATGAGTGTAATTGTTGAAAATGCCATTGACTTAGCATTAGAAAGAGATGTTCCTGATGTTTTATGCTCAGCATTAACGCAAGATTGTATCGGTAGAGGTAAGACAATCAAAGAAGGTGGAGCTATTTATGATTTCATTTCAGGATTACAAGTCGGTATTGCGAATATGGCAGATAGTCTTGCGGCAATTAAAAAGCTTGTTTTTGAAGAAAAGAAAATGACTCCTCAACAATTAATGGATGCTTTAGCAGATGATTTTACGAGTGAAGAAAATCAAAGAATTCAAGCTATGTTGATTAATGATGCACCTAAGTATGGTAATGATGAGGATTATGTTGATCAATTAGTTGTAGAAGTTTATAATTCATATATTGATGAAATGAAAAAGTATCCTAATACAAGATATGGTAGAGGACCAATTGGTGGAATTCGTTATGCTGGTACATCTAGTATTTCTGCTAATGTTGGACAGGGATATAATACGATGGCAACACCTGATGGTCGCAAAGCACATACGCCTTTGGCTGAAGGATGTTCGCCAGCACATAGTTGTGATAAGAAAGGGCCTACAGCAGTCTTTAAATCTGTATCTAAATTACCAACGCATGAAATTACAGGAGGTGTTTTATTAAATCAAAAGGTAACTCCTCAAATGTTGTCAACAGAAGAAAATAAAGAAAAATTAGAAATGTTAATAAAAACATTCTTTAATAGATTAGATGGATATCATGTTCAATATAATGTTGTCTCTAAAGAAATATTGATTGATGCACAAAAACATCCAGAAAAACATAAAGATCTTATTGTGAGGGTTGCGGGATATTCAGCTTTCTTCAATGTCTTATCAAAAGCAACACAAGATGATATTATTGGTAGAACTGAACAAACTTTATAAATAGTTACAACCCAAGAGTTAATGCTCATGTGCCATAAAGTAACATAAACAAGAGAATAGACAGTCACCTTACTATTCCGAAAAAGCAAGAGCCAGACTGATAGA
>CAYSWW010000175.1:0-4453 GCA_964434915.1 uncultured Coprobacillus sp. | reverse complement strand
TCCATCTGTATGACATTAGCATTGGGATAATCGTTCATATAAACGAGATAGTCATATGTCATATGCTATTGCTTCTCCGCCTAGATTTTTGTGCCATTTTTCCAGTGTGAATTGTAAAGCAATAATTGTTGTATGACTATCATATCTTAATTCTAATAATTCAAGAATGTCTTTATGTTGTTGGATTAAGTAGGAATTAGTCAATAATAAGAACTTCAGCTCTTGCATATAGTCATAATTTTAACTTATATTTTCCATTGTATCTTGCCTGATCCAGTTCAAACATCTGGTAATCTTATATAACTTACAACTTTTGTTTTCTTGCATGTGGCATTTTCCAACGCTGAAACAACATAATTGCCACTTCTAGTTGCACCAATCATAATAACATTGATATGAACATCAATATAATTGCATGTTGATAGTTTCATGATGAGTTCCTTATCAAGCTCTCAATTAGGTTAATATTGTATATCTTCCAACATTGCATTCATCATTTTTATTTTTAATATAAGATTGTAGTAAGTGGTCTATAATTAACACAATAGAAATTTTCGTGTAAATTCAATTAAAATATGAGCATAGATTTTTCCAATATGTCCAAAAAACAGCTTGAACAGTTTGCTTAAGATTATTATCAAAAGTGGCTGTATGCTGAATTATATCTTAACTTGTTGAATAGATTGAAAAAGATAAATCTGGTAAAAAATCTGAAAAGATATCTACCATTCAACTAGCTCTTGCTCTATTTGATGAGGATGATGGACGAATTTCATTAACTCATAATTTGTATTTTACGCGTACGCTTGAACGAAGTGAAAGCAGATTCTTTTAAACACTTAAATAGCAAAGGGCTTATAGTTGTAGAGAAAATTACATCTTTTAGATGGTTTTTTATTTTTAGAATTTATTATGGTTTAAGAATATGATAATATAAAAGAAAGATATTGAAAAGAAATAGGGGATAGAGTATGGATAGGGATTTTTTAGATAGCATGTTAGATTATATTCAAAATAGAAGTCCGGAAGTTAAAAAATATTTAAAGGTACGGAAATTACACCAGGAAATATATGATTCAATGAGCCGTTACATAAATACTAAGAAAAGTGGTCAAACAATTGAAAAATTGATTAATCTTAGTCAATATTCATATTTAGGTTTAGATTTAAGAGATAAACAACATCAAAAATTATATGCAGAATTAATCATTTATCCTAATATGCTAGGAGTAGAATCTTTAAGTGAAGAATATTTAAGAAAACATCGTTTTAGAAAACAAGAAAAAATAGACTTATTGAATGCTATGATAAATTCACGTTGGGTATTAGTCGAAATAAAGGATAGAAACGAAAAAGACGGATTGGTTCTTATGAGAGATATTATTCGCAATTCTAAATTTTATATAAATGATAAGAATTTAGGAAGATATGGGACGGGGAAAAATTTTTACTATTATATGCACATCATAGATTATGATGATATATGTTTTCAAACCGGATTTACTTTGACTTATGAGAAAACGAAACAATTTAAGAAATGGCTAAAGAGACATAAAAAAGATTTATTGAAAAAGTATTCAATTAATCAATTATTAATGATGGATGACTGTTTTAGACAAATGGGATATAGATTATTAGAAACAAAATATGTTAGTAAAAAATAAGATAATTTAAGGGTGTTGATTAACACCCTTAAATTAGTTTTATGAAATTGAGTTGTTTTTTCTGATTTGTATAACCACAATGTTGATAAAATTGATGAGCGCCACTTCTTGTTTCTCCCGATACAAGTCTTACACCCTTTGCATTTGTTTCTTTTGCCCAATTCTCAACTGTAGATAAAAGCTGTTTTCCAATACCGAGATGGCGATAATCATGATTGACTGCAATCCCCATAATATTCTTTAAGTGATCCATATAAATAACATCATAATCATTAGCGTGAACATATCCTATAACTTGATGATTGATTTGTGCTACAAAAATCTTATCTTGAGAACTCTTTAATAGTTTCTCAAGTTTTTGTTTTGTTTTTTTTAGAGGATAGTCATATCCCATTGCTTCTTTATTCAAGTAATAAATAGCTTCAAAGTCTTCTCTTTGACATTCCCTAATTTGTATAATCATAGTTTTTTCCTCCATATATAATTAACGGATTTTATAAATTGATAGAATTTATAGTTTATGTATATGTCGAAAAATGATAAAATAAGGTAAAGGAGGAAATCATGATAAAAAGAAGAAGACGAGTGAGGTGGAATAGAGTAGTTATAACTTTTATTGTTGTAATTGCTTTGATTTTAGGCGTCTATAAAGGTGTTATATTTATACGAGAAAAAATAAAAGCAAAAGAAACAAAGGAAGTAACGCAAACTTTGTTTAATAAAATAGATGAATTAATCCCAACAGTTGTATTGGATCCTGGACACGGAGGAGATGATGCTGGCGCTAATGATGGTAGTTTATATGAAAAAGATATTGCTTTATCGGTAGCGCTATATGCAGGAGCTACATTAGAAAATGAAGGGATACGAGTTGTTTATACAAGAACAACGGATGTAGCATTGGATGATGATAAAGCTACTGATTTAAAAATGCGTGCTCAAATGAGTGCAACTTATTATGCAAATGTTTTTGTTTCCATTCATGTCAATGACTTTGATGGGGATATTCAACCTTCAGGTTTTGAAATCTATATAAAAGATGAACAGAGTGAGGCATTGGCAACATCTATAGGAAAATATATAGAAGATTTAAATTATTCAAAGAATAGAGGTGTTATAGATGGTAGTGATTTAGCTGTGTTAAAATATAATACAGTTCCTTCTGTTTTGGTAGAATTAGGGTATATAAAAGGCACAGATTCGACTTATTTAAAAGATTCGCAAAAATTAGAAAGTCTTGGGGAAGCAATTGCTGAGGGAATTATAGAACAATTACAATCTCAACTTTCTAATTAGATAGTTTGGGAAGGATAATTGAATATGAGAAAAAAAGTTATATTGAGTGTTGTAGCAGTTATCGTTTTATTGGGTCTTGGTATAATATTTGATCAAAGACAGAAGATTGTTTTCAAAGATGATTTTGTTGAAGTCAATATCCATAGTGAGATTAATCCAATGGATTATATTCAAGAAATTAAGGGTTGTGATGATGAAGATATTAAGATTGATGTGTCTGAATTACAGTTAGATCAATTAGGAGAATATAAAATTTATTATCAAGTCAATGATAAAGAATATTCTTTAAATGTTAGGAGTGTAGACAGTAATCCTCCAACATTTGAAACTGTTGATTTAGATGTGGATTTAGGAACAGACATTTCATGTGAACAAATGGTAAAAAACATTGACGATGAAACTGAAACAAGAGTTTCTTTTAAAGAAAAATATGACTTTTCTAAAGTAGGTAATTATGAAGTTGTTATTGTGGTAGAAGATGAAGCAGGGAACAAGACTGAAAAAAACGCTCAAGTCAAAGTTGTGAAAGATGAAGAAAAACCAACTTTAACAGGATTGAATCAGATGTTTGTGTATGTTAATGGAAGTGTGGATTACTTAAAAGGAGTTACAGCTAAAGATAACCGTGATAAAGATCCACAAATTCATGTTGATGATAGCCAAGTTGATTTAACAAAAGCTGGTACATATACGATTAAGTATACAGTAAAAGATCGTTCAGGTAATTCACAAGAATATACAAGAAAAATCATTGTCAAAGAAAAAACACCGATATCAATTCCTGCTGATGGAAGTAAAATTGTTTATTTAACATTTGATGATGGCCCATCATCAAATACAGCAAAGATTTTAGATATATTAAGTCAATATAATTGTCATGTGACATTTTTTGTAACTGGTAATGGACAAAAATATAATTATTTAATCAAACGTGTTTATAATGAAGGACATACAATAGGATTACATACATATACACATCAATATCAAGATATATACACATCAACAGATGCATATTATAAAGACTTAACCCAAATTGGTAATATGGTCAAAGAACAGATTGGATTCGTACCAAAATATATTCGTTTTCCAGGAGGATCATCAAATCAAGTTTCAGCATCTTATTGTAAAGGAATTATGAGTATATTGGTTAATGAAGTTCAAGAAAGAGGATATCAGTATTATGATTGGAATGTAAATAGTGGCGATGCGGATGAATTAAGCGTTTCGGCAAGTACAATCGTTAAAAATTCTACTTCTTCAAGTGCTGATAATATTATGATATTGATGCATGATATTGATGCAAAAAAGACGACTGTAGAAGCTTTACCAAAGGTGATTGAATATTATCAAGCGAAAGGATACTTTTTTAAAGGAATAGACGATTCATCGTTTACGCCACATTATAATGTCGCAAATTAAGAATCATTATAGGTTTAAAGGTCATAAGAAATAATATGGGGTTGTGAGGTTTTAGATAATAAAGAAGAAAAAAA
>CAYSWW010000174.1:0-4476 GCA_964434915.1 uncultured Coprobacillus sp. | reverse complement strand
CAATCCAAGCTAATATAGTCAATATTCTTTTTCATATGGATCTTCCTTTCTGTTACGATTGCACTGGTATCTATATCTAAGCGTCGACAAATTGAGACAGCAACACTCTTTTGATTACCGGTTAATACTTTAATACCAATATGTAATTTTTTAATCGCTTTTTTGGCAATCTTCTTAGGAGCATCAAAGAACACCAAATAACCAATTAAAATAAGATCATTTTCGTCATCTAGACTTATGATATCCTGCTCTATCATTTTATAGGCAACAGCTAAAATTTTCATCCCGCTTTCTAACAATTCATCAATCGCATGTACATTTTCATAACTATCATCGCCCATTGGCATTCGTTCATTATAACGACAACGTTGACAAACCTTTTCAATATGCCCTTTTACAATCAATATATTTAGTTTTTTTTCTTTGACAAGAACACTCTTAAATTTACGTTGGTTATTAAAAGGTAATTCATTCAATTTGTTATGTTGTTGAGCAAAGTTGATAAAGAAATCATGTTTTGAGGAATATATTGATATTTTAAAATGGCTATGTCCAGATGATTTTGAATACCAGTATGATAAAGACTATTTAATTTAATACTTTTTGACTTTTATTTCCCAAAATATCCAAATAATATTCTAATAGAACAATATTCTCGTAAGTGTACTAGTTTTATCAACGCAGAGTATATCCATGCTACCAAAGCTCTGCATAGCATTAATATTTTTCACAAAGGTTTGCTTTTGTTCCATGGCAACACTTCCTTTAGCTAGACAAGCGTTAATAACCATCGGTAACATTTCTGGTGTTAATCCTACGGCAATCGATAACGCAAATAAAAAAGCTGAAAGCCAGTTTCCTTGTGTCATTCCACAAATCAGAAAAACAATAGGAACCAGAATGATAATAAAACGAATAAGTACCATAGCAATGGTGTGGGAATCTTGATCATAACGATTTTTTTTGTTTTTGATTTTTGAAAAGTCTCCATAAACCGTATCTTTTACAACTGCCAGAACAATTTCTTCACAAATGCCCTCTGTTATTGTAAAACCCATAAAGAGAATATTATGATAATCAGATAAAGTATGGAAATCAGTCCGCGAAATGGTATCTACCTTTTTCTCAAGAATAGCACTTTCACCAGTAATGGCTGATTGTGAAACAAACAAATCATGACTCATCTTTAGGCGAATATTAGCTAGTACAAAATATCCTGCCATTAGTTTGATTCTATCGCCAACTGCTAGTTCAGATGAGGGAATTTCTTCTCATACACCATGACGTCGTACATATACATTCGAATTGGTAATTCCGGAAATGTGATCAAAAATGTGTTTAGATCACATTTCTTGTATAAAGCGTGTTAAACCACTAAGCAATAACATACTTAAAATAATGACAACAGTTGTTAAATTACGAGTATAATTTGAAGCAAGTAAGACATCAGTAATAAAAGAAATAGCGACTAAAAAAAGAATAATTGAAAAAAGTGTAATAAAGGCACGGCGAAGCCGATATCTAATGGTATCAGTTGCTTTTTCATTAAAAATATTATGGCCGTATTGAGCAGTGCTTTTATCTGCTTGTTCTTGATTGTAACCATTTTCTGAAATTTGAAAATCATGGTACAAGGTTACGATTTGAGAATTTACATAATATATAATCCGTTGATGTATCGAGTTCATGTTTTTCAATATTCCATTATCTCCCTGTGATTTTCTTTATTATAACATAGATACTGTATAAAAAAGTCTTGTTTTTTTCTTGCAATATAAATATGGAGAATAGGGGAAATAATAATGGTTCAGATTTTGACAGGGCGTCTTTATTATGGTAAAATTTAGTTAACAAGGTTAGTTAATTTAAGGGTTTTTATTTAATTATATATTTTGAACTGGCTTTGTTTATTTTTTTATTTGAGAAGAAGGAAAGGAGGAGTTGTTTAAACATACATGAATGAGAAATTAAAGGAAAAAATTTATGAATCATTATCAAGTGTCCTACCAATTACATGTATCGTGTTGATTTTAAGTGTCACTTTAGTGACAATGGAAATTGGCACTTTAGCACTATTTATGGTTGGTGCGTTATTATTAATTATTGGAATGGGATTTTTTCAGTTAGGAGCTGAAATGACGATGACACCTTTAGGACAAGGAATTGGTGGAAAATTAACAAAAAGTAAAAAACTTATCATAACCATCGTGATATGTTTTCTTGTAGGAACTGTAATTACTATTTCTGAACCGGATTTACAGGTCTTGGCTGCTCAAGTTGCATCTATTCCAAATAATGTGCTTGTTTGGACAGTTGCAGTTGGTGTTGGTATATTTACAGTTTTAGGTGTTATTAGAATTTTGTTTCAGGTTTCTTTAGCAAAATTGTTAACTGTTTTTTATATTATTCTTTTCTTGTTATCATTTTTGACACCCTCAGATTTTATTGCTGTGGCATTTGATGCCGGAGGAGTTACCACTGGACCAATGACCGTTCCTTTTATTATGGCAATTGGTATTGGGCTTTCTGCTTCGTGTAGTGATAAAGATGAAGCCAGTGATAGTTTTGGATTGATTGCTTTGTGTAGTATTGGTCCGATTTTGATGGTCCTATTATTAGGGATTTTTTACCATCCTAGTGAAGCTATTTATAATGCGGTAGAAATAGCTCCAGTTATTACGACGCATGATGTTGTTTATCAGTTTGTCAATGCGCTACCTCAATATGCTCATGAAGTTTTTACGAGTATGCTACCGGTTATGATCATCTTTTTAATCTTTCAGCTTATTACCCATCAATATAATAAACGACAAGTTTTGAGAATGATAGTTGGTTTTATATATACTATTGTTGGATTGATATTATTCTTAACAGGTGTGAATGTTGGGTTTGCGCCAGTAGGAAATCTTTTGGGAAGTAGTTTATCATCTGGTTATTTGAAATGGTTGATGGTTCCTATTGGTGTAATTGTTGGATATTATATTGTTAAGGCAGAACCAGCTGTTAAGGTTTTAACGGATCAAGTTGAAGAGTTAACTGGAGGTACGATTTCTCATCAAATGATGAATCGTTGTCTCTCTATTGGTGTAGCATGTGCCGTTGGATTATCAATGATACGTGTTTTAACGGGATTAAATATTTATTGGATTATTATTCCTGGCTATATTTTTGTTTTAATTTTGAGTCACTTTGTGCCATCTGTTTTTGTGGGTATTGCTTTTGACTCTGGTGGTGTAGCCAGTGGACCTATGACTTCAACATTTTTATTACCTATGGCGATGGGGGCTTGTACAGCTGTTGGTGGAAATGTTGTTCAAGATGCTTTTGGTGTTGTTGCAATGGTTGCTATGACACCATTGATTGCGATTCAGATTATGGGATTTATTTATACAAGGAAGAGCAAATCTGCCAATGCTATGCCTATCGAACTTGCTTTTGATGATATTGTTATAGAGTCTGGAGATGATGAAGATGAAAGTATATAAACAAAAAGATATAAATCAACGCTTTTTATTATTAATTACAGCAGCTGATGAAGAACAAAAATTAAATCGTATGCTTCAAGAAATACAGGTTCCAATCTATTATCAATGTTATGGGCAAGGAACAGCAGCTTCTGAAATACTAGATATATGTGGACTTCGTGGAACAAAACGATTAATTACGGTTAGTATTTTACCAAAGCCTTTTATTTATAAAGTGTTTTATAAGATTGATCAATCTTTTTCGATTAAAAGAAAAGGAAAAGGTGTGGCAGCTACAATCCCAGTGAATGGAATGCAAAATGGGATTAGACAACTTTTAGATGAAAAGACAAGTCAAATATTGAATAAGGATGAAGAAGGAGAAAAAACGAGAATGAAAAACGAGTCCAAATACTCTGTTTTATTAGTGGCGGTGAATTATGGATATAGTGATGAAGTTGTACACGTTGCGAGAAATGCTGGCGCGAAAGGTGGAACTGTTCTTAAAGGAAGAAGACGTGGCTTGGAAGAAGTCATGAATTATTTAAGGGTATCTATGCAAGAAGAACAGGAACTGATCTTAATTATTATACCTGAGGATAATAAATCAGCAGTCATGTCAGCCGTTAGTGAGCATTGCGGATTAAATTCACCAGCACAGGGAATTATCTTATCGTTACCTGTTGAAGATGTGATTGGATTAAGAGAATCTCATCATCAAGATTAATGGGATATAGATATAAAAAGGATATTTTAAAATAGTTATCGTTGGAGGGGTTCATATGAACCTCTTTTTATATTTATTTAAAAAGAATTTATAACATATGTTGCATTTCATCAAAAAATGTGTTAATCTTATTGTAGTTAGTCATAGCTAACTATGTATAAATCATTTTTTTACTCCTGTGCTCCAACCTCACAGGAGTAAAACACTCAAGAAAAGGAGAAAATCAGATGGATACAATTAAAACAGTTTATGCAAGAGAAATTTTAGATTCAAGAGGGAATCCAA
>CAYSWW010000173.1:0-4483 GCA_964434915.1 uncultured Coprobacillus sp. | reverse complement strand
AGATAGCCAATATTAGCTATCTGTTATTAAAATACATTTCATGCGTTTATCCTAAGTCATATTGCGAAAAACAAGTCACTATGATATAATTTGAAAAACATATTGACATGATGTTGACTCTAGGGTTTAAAATAAAAAATGAGGTCGGGAGGTAAATAAATGTATAAAATTTTGCATAAAGAAATTTTAAATGATGTGGTTGAACTAATGGT
Organism: uncultured Coprobacillus sp.; assembly: GCA_964434915.1. Classification (GTDB taxonomy): domain Bacteria; phylum Bacillota_I; class Bacilli_A; order Erysipelotrichales; family Coprobacillaceae; genus CAYSWW01. The sequence continues at coordinate 4,271 of CAYSWW010000173.1, read as the reverse complement.
AGTTCATGCACCATATGTTGCGAGAAAATGTAAACCGGGACAGTTTATTATTTTAAGAATAGGAGAAGATGGTGAAAGAATTCCTTTGACGATTGCTGATTATGATAGAGAAAAAGAAACTGTTACTATCATTTATCAAATTGTTGGTTATTCTACGAGAGAATTATCAAAATTAAATGAAGGGGATGAAATTACTGACTTTGTTGGTCCTTTAGGAGTTCCAACAATTTTGCATCATTCTAAACATGTTGTTGGGGTTGCCGGTGGTGTAGGTAGTGCCCCTTTGTATCCGCAATTAAGAGCATTAGCTCAAATGGGTGTTAAGGTTGATGTAATTATAGGTGGTAAAGAAGCTCAATATGTTTTATGGGCTGATAAGTTTAAAGAGTTTTGTTCACATGTTTATATTACGACTGATGATGGTTCTTTAGGGGAAAAAGGTTTTGTGTCAATGAAATTGGCACAATTAATTGAAAATGGCGAGGAAATTAATGAAGTCATTGCAATTGGACCTGTTCCTATGATGAGGGCTATTGTTGATGTCACAAAGCCTTTAGGAATTAAAACAATGGTTTCATTGAATCCGATTATGATAGATGGAACAGGAATGTGTGGATGTTGTCGTGTAAGTATTGATGGTAAGATTAAGTTTGCGTGTGTTGATGGTCCTGATTTTGATGGATTATTGGTTGATTTTGATGAGTTAATAGCACGTCAAAGAATGTTCAAAGAAGAAGAACATCAAATGAACGAAAATAAAAATCGTATGTGTCGTTTAATGGGAGGTGTATAATAATGCCTAATATGTCATTAGAAAAGGTAAAAATGCCTGAACAAGATCCTCAAGTTAGAAATCATAATTTTGAAGAAGTTGCTATGGGATATAATGCCCAACAAGCAATGGAAGAAGCTTCACGTTGCTTAAATTGTCGTCATAAGCCTTGTATGAAAGGATGCCCTGTAGGTGTCCCTATTCCAGCATTTATAGCAGAAGTTGCGAATGGTAATTTTGAAGAGGCTTATGATTTGATTACGAGTGAAAATGCTTTGCCTGCGATTTGTGGACGTGTTTGCCCACAAGAAAATCAATGCGAAGGTCAATGTGTGCGTGGTATTAAAGGTGAAGCAGTAGGTATTGGACGTTTGGAAAGGTTTGTTGCTGATTATCATAGAGAACATGGAACAAAAAAAGCAGTTCATATAGAGAAAAATGGTAAGAAAGTTGCAATTGTAGGAAGTGGACCGGCAGGTATTACTTGTGCTGGTGAGCTAGCTAAAAAAGGATATGATGTCACAGTCTTTGAAGCATTACATAAAACTGGTGGTGTCTTATCTTATGGTATTCCTGAATTCCGTTTGCCTAAAGCTTTGGTTCAAGAAGAGGTTGATGGAGTAGCAGAGTTGGGGGTTGATTTTCAAACAAATGTCGTAGTAGGAAGATCAATTACTATTGATGAATTACAAGAACAAGGTTGTGATGCAATTTTTGTTGGAAGTGGAGCTGGTCTGCCAAGATTTCAAGGAATTCCTGGAGAAAATTTAAATGGTGTTTATGCAGCTAATGAATTTTTAACACGTGTGAATTTAATGAAAGGATACGAATTTCCTAAGCACCCTACACCTGTAAAAGTCACAGACACTGTATGTGTTATCGGGGCAGGAAACGTAGCAATGGATGCTGCTAGAACTGCGAAACGTTTAGGAGCTAAAGATGTTTATATTGTCTATCGTCGTGGCTCTGAAGAAGTTCCAGCGCGGGCTGAAGAAGTTCATCATGCTAAAGAAGAAGGAATTATCTTTAAATTACTGACGAATCCAGTAAAAATCGAAGGTGAAAATGGCTGGGTAAAATCAATGGAATGTGTTGAAATGGAATTAGGTGAACCAGATGAAAGTGGTCGTAGACGACCAATCGTGAAAGAAGGTTCAAACTTTGTCATTGAAACAGGAACTGTCATTGTTGCTATAGGACAAAGTCCTAATCCACTTATTAGACAAACAACACCAGGTTTACAAACTCAAAAATGGGGAGGAATTATTGTTGATGAAGAAACAATGAAAACTTCTAAAGATGGTGTTTATGCTGGTGGAGATGTTGTATCAGGTGCAGCAACTGTTATTTTAGCAATGGGAGCAGGTAAAAAAGCTGCACAGGCAATTGATGATGCTTTAAAAAATAAATAGATAGGAAAGGTTGTCATTTCTTAATGAAATGACAATTTTTATTTGGAAAATATTTAACCCAAGATAAATGTTGGTAAATATATTTGAAATACATTGATTATATGCTCTTAAATGAGAATTTATTTATAAAATCCTTGTATCTTAACTTACATATGGAGTTCATGATCTTCTTGTATATTTCCTTGAAAGTCGTTTTGTTATAGTAATTCTTATTTTAATTTTTCATTTTATATAGCCCAATGTAGTTCTTTAAATACTTTGTCTGATCCCCCTTTATATTCATGCAAAAACAATTCAATAGATGAATGTATTCTATTGATTGACATTATCCAATATAAACTTGTCATTTTCCTTCTTGACTGATGGTATCTTAATCCATTTGACTTCTAATTTTTTCATCGGTTCATGATACGAGTGCAGACTGTAGAAGACATGGCTTGAAATAGATGCTAGTCTTTGAAATCTTGACAGATTTCTTCTTTTTGACATATTCATTGCGTCCAGAAGTCAGTTCGTCCTATGCAGAAAGTTTACAAGCATTAGATCATTGAGATACATCTATTATGCCAAGTTCAGAAATAATGATAATGGCAGATTTTCTATTGACACCAACAATTGTCATTAAAAGCAGTTTCATATGCTCTTGAACGATTCTGATTCTTTCTTTTTGGAAGTAATTCAGCCCAGTATTTTCAACAGCACTGAGGATATCTTCACTAGTATAGGGTTCATCTGATAAAATAGTATCGACAATAGAGGGAGCGGATTTACTAAAGACATCAGTGAAAACAAAGTCAAGTTTGCAGTTTCCAGTGGTTAAAGCATTCTAGAAACGATTCCTCTCAAAAGAACGGATATCGACCTGCTTATATTGATGGAGAGTAAATTACTTGAGGAGACGGATATGCTTTTCAGGGATTTAGCGGGATCTGACAATAATTAATAGAATCACAGATTACTGAATATAACGATATGGGAATAGATGCGTATGAGTTTTTTTAAGAAACCAAAGATCTATATTTAATTCAGAATAAGTTTTATAAAGATAACTCTGTTTTATCATTGGATTATGTTGTAAATAATTTTCTATCCAGGCCAATTTCTGCATTAGAAAATGGGCCATATAAACGCTCTGAAGATTTACAGAAAATATTTAATAAATATAAAAAAATCCTGAATTTAGAGTTCATTTGGAATTATATGTTACTAATAATAATAGAAATGAACAAATTTTAAAATCTATTAGTGAATTTAATACTAAGCATATAAATTATGTTGCAAAAATATTTTATTTAAATGATATTAAAGAAAGATATTATGGAGAAGTAGTACGACATAAAAAAGAATTAAAAGTTGTAATTGATACAATTGTTAAAGGTACTATACTTAATATTAATAATAGTAATTATAAGTTAAAAAACATAATTGATGCAAGATATGTATTTACTCCAATAACAACAATTTATAGAATTTATAGAGAAGCTCTTGAAAATCAATATCCAATTTTTGATAAAAATATTAGAGAATATCTAGGAAACACAGGGGTTAATAAAAACATAATTAATACTTTGAAAAATAAGGAAGAAAGGATAAATTTCTTTTATTATAATAATGGAATTACATTGATTTGTAATGATATGAGTTCAATTAAAACTCAAAACTCAATATTAAATAGAAATGCTTGTTTTACTGTTACTAATCCACAGATAGTAAATGGCTGTCAGACAGTAAATTCAATTTATGAAGTTTTAAAAGATATTGATCCTAGTGAACTAGAAAATGAATTTAAAGATGTATTTGTTATGCTTAAGGTATTACAAATAGATAATACTAATGAAAAAGAAAATCAATTATATAAGGAAATTGTAAAATATAATAACTCACAAAATTCAATTGATGAGAAAACATTTGTATCTAATACTGCTTTATTTCAAAGATTACAAATTGAATTTGAAAAAAAGGGATTCTTATTATTAATAAAACAAAGTAATAAGAATCAATTTAAAAATACGTATAAACAAATAACCACATTAAAAGATAATATGAAGTGACCTCCTTTTGTCGTTATGGTATCGACTTTCATAATT
>CAYSWW010000172.1:0-4489 GCA_964434915.1 uncultured Coprobacillus sp. | reverse complement strand
TAAATAATTTTGTAAAAGAAAAGCTATCCTTTCGGATAGCCTTATCAATCAATTATTCAATAATTTCAGAAATATTTCCAGAACCTACAGTTCTTCCACCTTCACGGATTGAGAATTTAGTTCCTTTTTCAATTGCGATTGGAGCAATTAATTCAACAGTTAATTCAACGTTGTCTCCTGGCATAACCATTTCTACACCATCAGCTAATTGAATAACACCTGTAACGTCAGTTGTTCTAAAATAGAATTGTGGTCTATAGTTAGCAAAGAAAGGAGTATGACGTCCACCTTCTTCTTTTGTTAAGATATAAACTTGACATTTGAATTTCTTATGTGGATGTACTGAACCAGGTTTAGCTAATACTTGTCCACGTTGAATTTGATCACGGTTGATACCTCTTAATAATACACCAACGTTATCTCCTGATTCTGCATAATCTAATAATTTACGGAACATTTCGATACCAGTAGCAACAGAAGTTTGAGTTTCTTTAATACCAACGATTTCGATAGGATCATTTAATTTTAATTGACCTCTTTCAACACGTCCAGTAGCAACTGTTCCACGTCCAGTGATTGTGAATACATCTTCAACTGGCATTAAGAATGGTTTATCAGTATCACGAACTGGAGTTGGAATATAAGCATCAATTGCATCTAATAATTCATGAATAGCAGGTATCCATTTTGGATCTCCTTCTAATGCTTTTAAAGCAGATCCACGAATAACAGGAGTATCATCTCCAGGGAATCCATATTCATTTAATAATTCACGAACTTCCATTTCAACTAAGTCTAATAATTCTTCGTCATCAACCATATCACATTTATTTAAGAATACGATAATGTAAGGTACACCAACTTGACGAGATAATAAGATATGTTCTCTAGTTTGTGGCATTGGTCCATCAGTTGCAGCAACAACTAAGATAGCTCCATCCATTTGTGCAGCACCAGTAATCATGTTCTTTATGTAGTCAGCATGACCTGGACAGTCAACGTGTGCATAGTGACGAGTTGCTGTTTGATATTCTACGTGTGCTGTATTAATAGTGATACCACGTTCTTTTTCTTCAGGTGCAGCATCGATTGCAGCATAATCCATAGCTTTAGCATTTCCTTCTTGAGCTAAAACTGTAGTAATAGCTGCTGTTAAAGTCGTTTTTCCATGGTCAACGTGACCAATTGTTCCAATATTAACATGCGCTTTAGAGCGGTCAAATTTTTCTTTAGCCATTATAGCTTCCTCCTATATATAATTTTCATAAAATTTTACATTTACATTCTAAATGATTTAAAACAAAATTGCAATAACTTTCAACAGAATTAATTATTAGAACTGCTTTTCTTAATAATTTCTTCTCTGATTGATTTTGGAACTGGTTCATAGCGATCAAATTGCATTGTATAATTTCCACGACCTTGAGTAAATGATCTCAAATCAGTTACATATCCAAACATTTCAGACAAAGGTACACTAGCTTGAACAACAATAGCATTACCTCTTTCTTCTTGTCCTTCAATCATACCACGTCTAGATGAAATATCACCCATTACGCTTCCTAAATATTCAGATGGTGCAACAACTTCTACCGCCATGATCGGTTCAAGAATAACTGGATCACATTTCTTTCCAGCTTCTTTTAAAGCTAAACTTGCAGCAACTTTATATGCCATTTCTGATGAATCGACATCATGGTAAGAACCATCAAATAATGTTGCTTTAATATCTAATACTGGATAGCCAGCAATCATACCGTTTTGTAAAGCATCTTCAAGACCCGCTTTTACAGATCCAATATATTCTCTAGGTACTGTTCCCCCAACAACTGCATCAACGAATTCAAATCCTTTACCTTCATTAGGTTCGAATTTAATCCATACGTGACCATACTGTCCACGACCACCAGATTGTCTTACAAACTTACCTTCACAATCAGCAACTTTTTTAATTGTTTCCCTGTAAGCAACTTGTGGAGCACCAACATTAGCTTCAACTTTATATTCTCTCTTCAAACGATCAACGATGACATCTAAGTGTAATTCACCTACACCGGCAATAATTGTATCTCCGGTTTCAGGGTTAGTTGTTACTCTAAATGTTGGATCTTCTTCAGCTAATCTAGATAATCCAATACCAAGTTTGTCTTGATCTGCTTTTGTCTTTGGCTCTATAGCTAATTCAATAACTGGTTCTGGGAATTCCATTTTTTCAAGAATGATGAAATTCTTTTCATCACAAATACTATCTCCAGTAGTTGTATTTTTAAATCCAACTGCTGCAGCAATATCCCCAGCATAGACTTCGCTAATTTCTTTACGCGTATTTGCATGCATTTGTAAGATACGTCCTAAACGTTCTTTCTTGTTTTTTGTAGAATTCAATACATATGAACCAGAACTAATTGTTCCTGAATAAACACGGAAGAAAGTTAATTTACCTACAAATGGATCAGCCATAATCTTAAATGCTAAGGCAGCAAATGGTTCATCATCACTTGCATGTCTTACGATTTCATTACCATTTTCATCTTCCCCTTTAATTGAAGGAATATCAGTTGGAGCTGGTAAGTAATCGATAACAGCATCTAACATACATTGAACACCTTTGTCTTTATAAGCAGAACCACATAATACAGGGAATAACTCAACAGCTAATGTACCTTTACGAATAGCAGCTTTAATTTCTTCTTCTGTAACTGGTTCTTCTTCTAAAACTTTCATCATTAAATCATCATCAAATGATGCAGCTTTTTCAACCATAATTTGACGATATTCTTCAGCTTGTTCTTTCAAATTTTCAGGAATTTCAGAGTAAACAACTTTTTCTCCTTTATCTCCTTCAAAATGAACAGCTTGCATTTTAATCAAATCAATGACTCCTTCAAAGTCTCCTTCTGCACCAATTGGCAATTGAATTGCAACAGCATTCGCACCTAATCTCTTACCAATTGAATCTACAGACATTAAGAAGTCTGCCCCAGTTGCATCCATTTTATTACAGAATACAATTCTAGGTACTCCATAAGTTGTTGCTTGACGCCAAACTGTTTCAGTTTGTGGCTCAACACCTGCTTTAGAATCTAATACTGTTACTGCTCCATCAAGCACACGTAATGAACGTTCAACTTCGACAGTAAAATCAACATGGCCTGGAGTATCAATAATATTTACGCGGTAACCCTTCCATTGTGCTGTTGTAGCAGCCGAAGTGATCGTAATTCCACGTTCTTGCTCTTGTTCCATCCAGTCCATTTGTGATGCACCATCATGTGTTTCACCAATTTTATGAATTTTACCAGTGTAATATAGAACACGTTCTGTTGTTGTTGTTTTCCCAGCATCAATATGAGCCATAATTCCAATATTACGAGTTCTTTCTAACGAAAATTCACGAGCCATAATTTTCTCCTTTCAAATAGTCTCTTTATATTACCAACGGAAATGTGCAAATGCTTTGTTAGCTTCAGCCATCTTATGAGTGTCTTCTTTCTTTTTCACAGAAGCTCCAGTCCCATTAGATGCATCAATAATTTCATTAGCTAAGCGATCAATCATACTTTTTTCATTTCTTAAACGTGAATAGTTAACTAACCATCTTAAACCTAATGTCATTCTTCTTTCTGGTGAAACTTCAACTGGTACTTGATAGTTTGCTCCACCAACACGTCTTACTTTTAATTCAAGTACAGGCATAATATTGTTGATAGCCTGATCAAATACTTCCATTGCAGGTTTTCCAGTTTTTGCTTCAACTTTATTAAATGCTTCATATAAGATGTTTTGCGCAACACCTTTTTTTCCATCAAGCATAATATTGTTTATTAATTTTGTCACTACCTTAGAATTATAAATTGGATCAGGTAGTACTTCTCTTTTTGCTACGCGTCCTCTTCTTGGCATCAGTTTTTCCTCCTATCTCTTTTATTTTTTAGGTTTCTTAGCTCCGTAACGAGAGCGTCCTTGCATACGATCTTTTACACCAGCACAGTCCATTGTACCACGAATAATATGATAACGAACCCCTGGTAAGTCCTTAACACGTCCTCCACGAATTAACACAACGCTATGTTCTTGTAGATTATGTCCAATTCCTGGAATATATGCAGTAACTTCCATTCCATTTGATAAACGAACACGGGCATATTTACGTAAAGCCGAGTTGGGTTTCTTAGGTGTCATAGTAGCAACACGTGTACAAACTCCACGTTTTTGAGGTGCACTCAAATTTGTTGGTTTTTTCAATAATGAGTTGTATCCTCTATTTAACGCAGGTGATTTTGACTTAGATGTTTTTTCACTACGTCCTTTTCTAACTAATTGATTAATTGTAGGCATTTTTCTTCTCCTTTCCTTCCTTCTTAACACACAATTCCGGGTGTTTCATTTTTGATCAGAACAAATGTACTCTTAACCGAGTACCGAAAAAGATTATAATAAAATAAATAATCAATGTCAATAATTATTTTAAAAAATATCTTTTTTTACC
>CAYSWW010000171.1:0-4494 GCA_964434915.1 uncultured Coprobacillus sp. | reverse complement strand
GAGCGAAGAGATTGTAATTTTCATATCCACGGTCAGCTGTGAAGATCGCATTTCTAGGAAAAGGACTACGGATTCAGACCATTTGTCAACAAAAATTGAATAAAAATGTCTCTCAGCCTATTATCTGATAAGACTTTATGGATTTAAATCATTAACTTAATGACATTGCGTGCTAACAAGAGTTTTTTATTCATAGCAATGTGTGTCTTGTAACCGCAGGGGAAAGGAATATTTGGTTAAAATGAAAGAGAAAATAATTATTGGTCAAAAAATTACAATTATGGGAATTATTGGCGGATATGTCTTGTGAATCTTTTTTAGTTTGATTTTGGCAATTGTTTTTTATAATTTAGTTGGGAAAAATTCTTTGTTGAGATTCAATTCTTCATACCTTGTCTGGAATCTTAATTGCATATATAGGATTTATTGTGATGAAATACTTGGATAGAAAATATACGATACCTTTATCTGTTTCTTCACTTTTTATGTGTATGATTGTCGTAAGTGTTGCTTTAGCATTTGGAGTAACTCGGGAAATTGCTGGCTATACTGTTGATGATAAAAAATCAACAATGTATGGAATCAACACGTTCTACGCTTTATGTTCGTGCTGATGTTCCTTTATGGGACATGAATCTTTTGTTGATTTATGTTGGAGTTAGGAGAAGCTAGTGCAGTAGCACTTGTAAAATATAAAAATAATGCTCTACTTATTAAGTAGAATCTTCGTCATTTCTAGTCATAGGTGAATGAGGTGGTCATGGTTGTGGAAATGGTTGTTTAGAATTTGGTGGAGTTAGTGGAAACCAACTCCATCAAAACAAATGTGGAATTGCTGTCTTTTGTCTATAAGGTTCCATTCTTTAATCTCAGAATGATCAATGACAAAATAAAAAACCGATAGACGGTTTCTTTATCTTTTCGCAAAAGTAAATCCTTGCCCTCCAACTTCATCAACATGTGAAACAATTATAAAAGCTAAAGGATCAATTTTTAATATTTTTTCTTTAACTGCTGGCAACTTACGATAAGGTAAAATACTTAAAATAAGTTTTGAATCTTCTTTTGTATAACCTTTTTCACTTGTTATTAATGTAACACCAGCATCTTCTTCGTAAAGAATCATGTCACGCATTTCCTGATATGCATCACTAATAACCACTAATTGCATCAAACTTGTTCCACTTGCTAAAGTTTTCTTTAGCATTACAGAAGAAATTGTAATTGTCACAATACCATAAATCACATGTGTTGTATCATTAAATGTAAATTGTAATAACAAAACAATTAAATCAATATCATTTAAAATAATGTGAACAGGAAGACCTGTTTTCTTATTCAACACAATAGCCAATATATCAACACCACCAGTTGAAGCGTTAGATCTTAATATTAAACCTATTCCAATACCTGTTAAACAACCTGCAAGAATACAAGCAAGTAAAGGATCATCTAAATAATGATGAAAGATTGTTTGACTTTCAAAGAAATCCAATGCTAATGGAAATAAGAAAGTTGATAACAATGTCGTCATCGCAAAAACTTTTCCCATAAAAATAAAACCTAAACCAAATAAAACAATATTAATAATTGCAACTGATAATGAAACAGATAATCCTAAATAATGATTTAAGACAACTCCTATTCCTGATACTCCTCCGGCAATAATATTATTTTCCAAAACTAACGTACATATTGCAAAAGCTATCAACACATTTCCTAAAACAATATAAGCAATATTTAATAATTTTTGTTTCATATTCCTCACCTCGGCATAAACTCTAACATATTTTCTTTCTTCAAATTGTAACCTATGTTACAATTTAATGAGAAAGTGGTGATTTTTTTGAAAATAAAAAAAGAATTGTTTCATTATTTTGAAAGTGCAGGAGCAAAAGTAAAATACTTTCCACAAGAAATTATTTATATGCAAGATGACACAACAAATAATCTTTATCTTATTTTAAAAGGTAGAGTGCGGGTATATGTTATGACATCATCAGGTGATGAAATTACCTTAGAAATTTTAGACCAAGGACGTATTTTTGGAGAATCGTCATTTTTTCAAAATTCGTTACGTCCAACTACAGTTGTGGCAATCAATGAAGTTGAACTCATTTCTTGTCAGCTTAATGATCTTTATCCTTATTTAGGAGAATCAAAAGAATTAACAATCGCACTATTGCAACTATTGACACATAGCTGTGATTATTTAACAAGCTTATTAAAAAAAGCTTATATTTATACACGTCAAGAAAAAGTTGTTGCTTTTTTGCTTGAACAAACACAAGAAGATAATCTTAATAAAGATATTGTTGACAATACTATTCCATATTCTCATGAAGAAATTGCTTCTTTAGTAGGACTATCAAGAGTAACGGTGACAAAGGTTCTTAATGAATTTGCAAAGAAAGGATATATAAGAATTGCTTATAAAAAAATAATTGTGAAGAATAAAGATGGACTCTCTTTACTTTTAAAAAATAAAAAATAAGTACAACAAAATTAACGAAAGTTTGAATTTATAATAGGGAATGTTGATATCATTGAGCATGAAAAAAATCTGTATTTTTTAGAATCATTATCAATGTTATAATTTGTATATTGTAACCCCTTTGTCAAATAGGTTATCAGTATTTTATCAATAAAAGAGGAGGAACATTACTGTCTGTACGCTATGCATCCAATTATATTTGGAAGATATTCAAACAAGGATTAATTTCAAATGCATTTTGTTCTTCTTATTTTTTGATTACTCTTGGTTGTTTAAGAAAGAATTGTTTATTGTCAATGTATTTATACATTCATAGAAAAAACAAATTATTATAATGACTATATTGAGTTTTATATTAGCAGCAAGGACTATCATCTGTTTGGTCATTAAAGAAGACAAGATAACAATTTTTTATCTAGTATTTGTTGCTTTTACAGAAGAACTTGCTTTTCGTGATATTTATGTATATTTGTTGAAAAATTTTTCACAGAAAATAAGATATTTATTGCCTAGTATTGCATTTGCAGAGATGGATATTTTTAGATAAATAATTTTGAAAAAATGAGCATTGCTTATGACATTTATTTTCTTACTTCAAATATGCTGTTAGGTTTAATAATAGCAAGGTGCTTTTTTCAGTTTCTTAAAAAACAGGAACACTGTGGAACTCTATCCTTTTATATACTATCTTTGATTATTCGATTATATTTTCATATTTATAACTAGCCTATTTTTGTGGCCAGATATTTTCATTGAAATCCTTATCATCATTATTCAGTCATGCAATAATGACCAACAATATCATCTCTATTTTCAAGAATATCCTGTTCATAGGTCTTTTGCCATGGATCATTATGATGAATTACATAAGGAATACCATTTTCGTTTCTTCGATTAGAAATAATGCCAATATGATTTTGAAATATAACAATATCTCCACCTTGCCATTCTTCTATGTCAGAAATATTGGTCGTAAGGTTTATAGCCACATGTGAAAAATAAACTTTTAAATTTTTGACTCGTCTAAAATCAATATTGATATCTGGCACATCGATATCATAATCATTAGGGTTTTCTACGATATCTTCTTGTATCAATGTCATCAAGTCATATCCAGCAATTTTTAACGCATTGGCGACAACATCTGTAAATACGCCATATTCATCATCAGAATAACCAGTCTGATAATATTGACTTTTATATTGAGGGTTAGAAGCTACATAATCTAAAGCGCCCTGTAAAATATCTATCTGATCATTAATCCCATCATTATCCTTATCGACTGTACTATGTACTTGTTCGATATACGAATCATATTTATCTGGTAGACGTTCTGAAGAAGTATGCTGATAATGCGAAATTATATAAATCAAAATACAAACAATAAAGCATAAACAAATCATAACAATAACTATTATTTTCTTTTTCATTGCGTTCTCCTTTACTTATTGAGTATCTGTAAATCTTATTTTATCATATGTTTGTAGTCAAGAATAATTATAGTACTCAATTTAACACGAAAAAGCAAAATAGTCAGTTGAAATCAACTAGCTATTTTAATGTCTATTTACAAGATTTATTTTATTGTTCATGATCATATATAATCAATGACATGATTTACAATTCTTTTTCCCCTTGATTAAGTAAACTATGTCCTTCCCCTGAAAGTGTAAAATAGTGTTTACCATCATGCAATGTAAGAATTCTTTCATGATTTCTTCATTTCTGTCCACCTTCGTCAATCGAACACAAACATTTTATTAAAATTATTTTTTTCCAATCGTTTTTGTGGTATTTTATAAGAGAGGTGGTATACTACAGAGCATGTGGAGGAGAGTAGGCAATTCTACTCTATATAGAATATCCTAAATATTTATAAGTCGCTGTCAGTTTTTCAAGCGCAAACAAGTAGGACTCAGAGCTTGGACACTTAAGATTGTTTTATCAATTATGGTGATATTTCGCTGACTGACAGTCAATGCCACATCTCCTTTTTTTGA
>CAYSWW010000170.1:0-4527 GCA_964434915.1 uncultured Coprobacillus sp. | reverse complement strand
CTATATTTATTGTAAAAGTCAATATATAATTTCATGCGTTTATCCTAGGTATGATTGTTTTCTACTTTTGGAGTTGTATAAATTATGATATAATTGACAAAGGAGTTGATGATTATGGCTTATAAGACACTGTACCGCGTTTATCGTCCACAAAAATTTGAAGATGTTGCTGGACAAGAACATATTATTACAACTTTAAAACATGCAATTGAAGAAAATAAAATTGCTCATGCTTACTTATTTTGTGGTCCACGTGGGACTGGAAAAACAACGATTGCAAAGTTATTAGCAAAAGCAATCAATTGTACAGGTGAACAAAAGCCTTGTAATGAGTGTGAAAATTGTCAAGAAATAACATTTGGCACACATCCTGATATTATTGAAATTGATGCTGCTAGTAATAATGGTGTTGATGAAGTCAGAAATCTGATTGAAAAAGTGAAATATGCTCCTACTAAAGGTCATTATAAAGTGTATATTATTGATGAGGTTCATATGATGTCTACTGGTGCTTTTAATGCTTTATTAAAAACATTAGAAGAACCACCATCACATGTTGTTTTTATTCTTGCTACAACTGAACCGCATAAAATATTACCAACGATTATTTCAAGGTGTCAAAGATTTGATTTTACTAAATTAAGTCTGCAAGATATCATTCATCGTATGAAAAGTATTATTAATGAAGAACGTTATGTTTGTGATGATGATGCTCTTGAAATGATTGCAAAGTTAGCAGATGGTGGTTTGCGAGATGCATTATCTATATTAGAACAATGCCTTGCTTATAATGATCAACATTTAACTGTACAAGATGTTAATCATATATATGGAATTGTTTCTTTGGAAAATAAGATTCATTTCATTCAAATTATACTGAGTAAAGATATGAAAAAATCTTTAGCTCTTTTAGAAGAAATGAAAATGAATGGAACTGATATTAAACTTTTAACTTTAGATTTAGTAGATATTTTAAAGGATATTATTATTTATCGAAATACAAATGATACATCATTATTGTTTGTATTATCTCAATATTACCTTGATATGATTGTTCCTTATATTTCTTGCGAAGAAGCTTTTGAATTGATAGATATACTTATGGAAGCAAATGAAAAATACGCCAAGGTAATAAATCCATCAATTTATTTTGAATTATCTATTTTAAAAATGTGTAATCAAAATAAACAAAAAACAGTTCTCCAAATCGAAAAAAATCCTGTTCAAGAAACGAATATTCAAAATATACAAGAAGAAAAAATTATTTTAGAAGATCATCATTATGATGATTCTATGCAAGAATTTATAGAAAATGAATCATTCAATGATGAACCATCCGAAGATATTCCTACTTTTCATTTTGAAAAACGAGAAGATGTTGAAGAAATAATAGATGATGAGGTTAAAGTTGACTCATCTGATATTATGAATATTCTCGTTCAAGCAAGACGAGAAATATTAGAAAGTATAAAAGAAAGATGGCCAATTATTAAACGATATCTTGCTAATTTGAATACTGCTAAAAGTGCTAGTATGTTATGCGATGGTTCTCCAGTTGCTGCTTGTCCTGGGGGGCTTATTATAGCTTTTGAATACCAACCAGCTGTCAATGCTATTAATTATTATAAAAATTATAAACAACTGAGTTCATTTTTAACGGAAATATTAGGAAGTGAATATCGTTTTGTTGCTATTCAAATAGATGAATGGAATAAAATGAGATCACATTTTATTCAGTTGAAAAAGAAAGGACAATTACCTGCTCCACATGAATTAACATTAAAACATATCGATTCTCAAAATATTGATCATGTTGATTTAACAGAGGCACAAGAATATGCGATAAAATTATTTGGTGATATTGTTGAATTTAAGGAGGACGAATAATGAATTTTTCAAGTCTAATGAAACAAGCACAACAAATGCAAAGAAAAGTTAATAAAGCTAAAAAAGAATTTGATGAAAAAGAGTTTGACTTTCATTCACAGAACGAAGTTATTACTGGAAAGATAAATGGTAATTTAGAAATTACAATGTTACATATTGATGAATCTATGATGAATAAAACAGATAAAGAAGATGTTGAAGATTTATTAATGATTACTTTAAATCAAACGATTCAAAAAGTAAATCAAGAAAGGGAAGATACATTAAATAAAATTACTAATGGTGTTGATGTATCAGCCTTCTTATAATGGACTATCCTGTAAGTTTTGAAGAACTTTTAGAATGTTTTAAAATGCTTCCAGGAATTGGAACCAAAGGAGCAGAACGTATGGTTTATCATGTTTTATCGTTGGATGAACAGCATGTCCAAAGATTTGCTGATGCATTAATAAATCTTAAGCATAATATAAAATATTGTAAAAAATGTGGTCATATTTGTGAAGATGATCTATGTGATATTTGTAAAGATGAAACAAGGGATCAAACAACAATATGTGTTGTTGAAACACCAAAAGATGTTTATGCAATTGAGAAGATGAAAGAATATCATGGACTTTATCACGTTTTACATGGAACTATGTCTATTATGGATGGTAAAACGATTGATGATTTAAATATTCAATCACTCTTTGATAGATTAAATGAAAATATTAAGGAAGTTATCATTGCAACAAATCCTACACGTGAAGGTGAAACAACAGCTTTATTTTTAGCAAAGCTACTTGCTAAAAATAATATTCCTGCATCAAGAATTGCTAATGGATTACCCATTGGAGGAAATTTGGATTATGCAGATGAATTAACTTTATTAAAATCATTAGAAGGAAGAAAAAAAATATAGAACATCTCATATAATAAATGAGGTGTTTTTTTATGAGAAAAATAGAAAATATATTCGTAAGATTGCTTATTGCAATTGTTGTCTTGTTTGTTTTTAATTATTTTGAACCAATTACTCATCTTTCTTTACCACTTAATATATTCAATGTTGGTATGATTGCATGTTTTGATGTTTTTGGTTTGATTTTATGTATTATATTAAGATTTGTTTTATAATTTTAATGATTATATTTTTGTAAGTAATTGTTTACAATTTATAACAAAAGACAAAAAAGAAAAGATCAAGAGAATTATAGACGATGCTTGTTGTTGTTGCTATGATGGTAACGTTACTTTGCTTATCTATAATTGATGAAGAAAAAGACATCTATATTTGTCAATTATATTCTACATATACAAATGCTAGAGAGGTTGTTAATAAAATGATTATTAATTTTGGGGAATGAAAAGAAGTTTTTAATGTAGATGTCGGTACTTTCAAAGTACATGCTATAACATCTACAGAAGCATTTCGTAATGCTAATCCTATTTATAATATGTCAGGAGATTATGAGATTGATCGTCAAATTGAAAAAGTTGAAGCAACTTTATCTTATTTATATGGTTATGATGCGGATACAAATATATATAATACAGTCATTGGTAGAAATTATCCAGCAGATTTAATTTATACATTTGAACAGATACAATCATTAACATTGAATACTGTGGATACTGATAAAAGTATATTAAGTTCAGATAAAAATTACTTTGGTAGTTATACTTGTGATGCTTCTCAACTTATCAATGATGAGACGACACAATTTAAAGCAGTACAAGATAAAATTAATTATCAATTTCATGAAGGAATCAATGATACATTAATTGTTTGGTCCCATGGTAATGGAGAATGATACATTGCTTCTTATGGAAACAATGTTGCTCAAATGTTAGTTAATAGATGTACAGTTGCTTGGACTATAAACAATGCTCAAAATATTTTTAGTAATGCATATGTTATGGCATTCCAAGCACCAGATAGTTGGTATTATGCTCAAAGAGATAATTTATTAGAAATAGAATATGATGAAATTCAAACTGTTGTAGAAAAGTATAATATTGATCCAGAAATAATTATTGTTTTAGGATGTTCTGCAGGGGATATATGACGACAAGAATAATTATTGCATATCTAGATTTATTCACCGCTGCAATAATTAATTATCCAGCTTTAGATGTTTCAGACGATCGTGGTGGAACAACTCCTACTGATGATGAATTAGCTTCTATCAAAGATTCAAAGACTACTATTTGGTTAGTGCAAACAGAAGTTGATACTATACTTCAAACAGCTGATTGTTCTGTTTGTCTATTTGGAGCATTAACAGGAGTTAATGTATTAGCAAAAGAGGTATTCAATTTACAACAAGTAAACAAAAATTATACTCTGATTTTACTACATATGAAACTGATGATGGTAAATATAAAATAATCTTATATGATACTAATGAAAACGGACAATTAGAATTTGCTTAGGATTATAATTTTGATGGTATTAATGAGCTTGTAGAATATAGTAATCATTGGTCTTAGATTTACACCTTAATTAATAATCCAAATACAAATATTTGTCAAAGGGTTACAGCTTATTTACAAAAGGATGTAAAAGAAGAAAATTTAGCAATTATACCTAGCAATACAGAAACAAAAAAAGTTTAAATAATTTTTATTTTATCAAAAATAGTAATAGAAATAATACTT
>CAYSWW010000169.1:0-4532 GCA_964434915.1 uncultured Coprobacillus sp. | reverse complement strand
GAATTATCTGAATCGTATTTTTCACCCTGTGCTTGATGGTCAATCAAATAAATTAATAAAAGAATTAGGGTTTTATTATATTTTCATAGATAATATTTCTAATAGAGAACAAGCATTAAAAGATTTAAAATTTTTTATTTAACAAAAAGAGAGTCTACTTATTAGTGACAAGCTTCAGTATGCATCTAAATTGAAGGAAGTTTCATGCATATAACAATTGTGTTAAGTTGATTTGAAATGGTTTGGTAAATATGCTAGTAAGATGCAAAAACCCAAAAAAGTGTTGATTTTATCATTATTGGGAATTAACAAAACGTTAGTAAAAAACTTGAGAAAAATCAGAGAAAAGTCTTATTTTATAGGCTTTTTTCTTTTTAAAATCTTATAAAATTCGCTTATAAAGTAACAATAAGGTGACCAATAGAGTAACATTTTCTCTCACTAAGAATATGTAATTGAAATGTGCTTATTGTTACTTTATTTTTTATTTTGGAGACAGATTCTTTTTTTATGAGAATGTGGTGTGAGAATTGCTACTTTATATTTGCAAGGAATATACATTTTATTTGTATTGACGCTTACTATTATTTGGCGCTTACGATTGTTAAGCTCCTTTCTTTCAATAGAAAAACCAGTCCTGTAAAAAGACTGGTTTAAAAATAAAACAATTTTGATTTTATAGAATAAGTTAATAGGTTTTACAGTAAACTTGCCTGCTTGCTAAATTCATCATAGCTATGGACAAAATGATAGGGTTCATATTCTCCGTATGCAGTAAGTCTACTAATAGTGATAATTTGAATGTCGTATCCTAGTTTTTCTTGCAAGGCATCAGCAAAATTCGCCATCTCCTCTCCTGGTTCAGTCTGCAATGCAATACACCCTGATTTTTTAAATCTCTTTGCGATTAGATAACACATTTACTAACACCTCCTCGTATTCTTCTACTGATTTTATTTTACCATCTTCATACGCTTTACGCAAGATAGTTCCTATTTCGTCATCATATCCCTCTTGTAAAATTTGTCATGCATCCAATTATTAAATTGTCTATCATAATATGTATTGAACTGTATCTCTATTGGATAGTGATAATTATCTTTTTGATAATAGACATGTACGCCTCTATACCCATCATCTTGGTTTTTTCCATTGGACATATCTACAACCCTTATCTTATTTTCAGCTTTCAATGACAAAACTTCTTCATAATTAGAACAAATTGCTCTAAAACCTAATATATCATTAAAAACACGAGAAAATGTTGAATTAGGGTATCTATCAATTTTTATAGAAGCAGAACCAATACTTTTTATTCGTAAGTCAATAGGTAATTTATATAGCACTTCTTGTTTATTGTACCATTGTCGAGCATGGCGAATATCATCTAAGACTTCTTTTTTTATCAAAGTGTCGTAAAGTTCGTTTCATACTAACTGATAGTCCTGTATGATATGATAATGATTCTAATATTTCAATACTGAGTCCAACTTTCTCTAAAATATACATATGAACAACACCTCTTGTATTTAGTATATTTCTTTTATCTGTATTTTAACATTATTTTTGGAAAATTGATATGAATATTATAATCCCATTATATCTTTTACAACACCGTCAGACATCTTGATAGTGCCTACAAGTACGAGCATATTAAATATGATATGTCGGAGTTCTCAAAACGTTAGTAAAAAGTTTGAGGAAAACCACATCTTTTAAGCGTGGTTATGATATCCTTTTGAATGAGTCATTCAGGAAGATTTTTTATTTTAGGAAGTTTCACAATTTTCACTATAAAAAGATATAGAAGTGTTATATCTTTATTTGTTTATGTAGTTGACTTTGGCTAAATATTCGAGGATAAATAATGCAGGGACCTGAGAAGTAATATCCTGTTTTTTTATGTTTTCTTTATTGATGTAATAAGGAATATTTACATTAGATAATCGAGCTATTGTAGAGTCCGAACTATTAGTAATAGAAATAATGGGTGTTTCATCAAAATTATATTCATTAATGTAGTGAATAACTTCTCTAGTTTCTCCAGAAACAGAAAGAGCGATGATACACGCTTTTGATAACATAGCATTATAAATATGTTTTAATGGATCAGTGGTTGGATTTTCGATTCTAACAGCCATTTTATATAATTTTGAAAAATAAAGAGCACCATATTTTGCTAAAACATTAGATGAACCAACTCCTATAAAAATAACCAGTTCTTTATCTTTAAGAATGGCAGCTGCATCTTTAATAAGAGATTGAAAATGAGGTTGACTGACTCTATTAAAAAAATCAATTTGTGAAGAAATATCTAGTAGTATTGAGGGATTGTTCTTTTGTTCCTTAATATATAATTTAAGGCGGATTTTAAATTCGCTAAAGCCTTCGCATTCAAATTTTTTACATAAACGCTGGATTGTAGCAGTACTAACATGCGTAGCTTCAGCAAGTTCTCTAATACGCATATATGTAATTTTTTCAAGGTTATTTATAATATATTGATAGACATAATATTCAACATTGGTAAGTTGTAGACTTTTGTCTAAAAAAAGCATAAAATCCCCCTCTCCTTAAAGTCACACTGTGTGACTTTTTTGTATTTATTAACAAAATATCATTCATGTATCTATTTTGTCAATGAATATTGTTAAAAAAAAGAGAAAAAGTTACAATAAATGTGTTTTTAAAGCGATTACATTTTGGAAGAGAGAGGTTCTTAGAAAAATTAAGAAAGGAGGAGATGTATGCGAAAAATTAAGATAGTTGTTATCGGTGGGGGCTCAGGCTATACGCCCGAATTGGTAAGAGAACTAAGAGATCGTTATCAGGATATGCCTGTAAGAGAAATCTGGCTTGTAGATGTAGAAGAAGGAAAAGAAAAACTGAAGATTAACTTTTCTTTATGTCAAAGAATTCTTAAGAAGAAAAATTCTCATATTTCTTTATATGCTACAATCAATCGGCATGAAGCTCTCAAAGATGCAGATTTTGTTTTAACACAATTTAGAGCGGGGCAGATGGCATCTAGAACTATTGATGAAAATATCCCATTAAAATATAATAGTATTGGTCAGGAAACGAATGGGGCAGGAGAAATGCTATATGCTTTTAGAATGATACCAGTTATGATTGAAATTGTACATGAAATGGAAAAATTATGTCCAAAAGCATGGCTGATTAATTTTGCAAATCCAGCAGGGATGCTTTCTGAGGCCGTGTTGAGATATACAAAATGGACAAGAATTATCAGTATCTGTAACGGACCGTTAAATATTGTGAATAGTATTGCAAAAGCACTCGATGTTTCGAGGGATAGGCTTTTTGTTGAATTTGTCGGACTTAACCATTTAATTTTTGCCAAAGAGATTTACCTAGATGGAGAAAATATAACAGATAAAGTGATAGAAATTGTCAACAAAAAAGAACATAAAGTCGATAACCCAAGAGTATCAGATTGGGACCCTGACTTTTTGAGAGCATTAGGAATGATTCCTATAAGTTATTTACAATATTATTGGAAAACACCAGAAGTTTTGGCAGAAGAAAAACATGCTGCAAAAACGACTGGCTCAAGATCAATTGTCGCTTTGAAACAAGAAAAAAAATTGTTTGAAATTTACAAACAACCTGATTTAGATGTTGTTCCACCAGAACTTTTTCAAAGAGGTGGCGCAGGATATAGTGCTTGTGCATGTGAATTGATTTATTCAATTTACAGTGATAGGCGCGATATACAGACTATCAACACTGCAAACCGTGGAGCTATAACAAATTTAGATGAAGAAGATGTAGCAGAGATTAACTGTGTTATTACAAGCAAAGGACCAATTCCTTTGACGATTGGTAAATTGCCTGCTTCTGTCAATGGTATCATTCAAGAAATGAAATCGTTTGAAAAAGTTGCCTGTGAAGCTGCTGTGACAGGAAGTTATGAAAAAGCATTATTAGCACTGACAATAAATCCACTTGTGCATAGTGATAAAAATGCGAAAAAAATCCTTGATGAAATGTTGTTGGCAGATGAAAAATATTTACCACAATTTGATTTAAGTTATTTAAAAAACGAATATAAAGATATTAATAAATAAAGTATGAGAGGGTGAAAAAGATGGAAAAATTCATGAGCTTTTTTGAAGACAAGATTATGCCACCATTTATGAAAGTTGCCGAAAATCCAATTTTACAGGCGATGCGTAATGGTATCGCATTAACAATGCCATTAACGATAATAGGAAGTATCTTTATGATTATTGCTAACTTGCCTATTGATAATTGGGCAGATATATTAGGCGATTTTCAACCTATGTTATCAATGCCTACAAACTTTACATATAGTATTTTGGGTATTGTAGCATGTCTTGGTATTACTTATTACATGGCAGAACACTACAAAGTGGATAAAATTAATGCTATCTCTATTGCATTAGTGCTTTATTTAATGGCACAGTGTAATGACGACTGGTCATTGAATGTAGATGCTTTGGGTGCATCGGGACTGTTTACTGGTATTATTATTGCCTTTATTACAG
>CAYSWW010000168.1:0-4573 GCA_964434915.1 uncultured Coprobacillus sp. | reverse complement strand
AGATAAAAAAATCTGACGTGTTTTCGTCAGACTTTCTGATTAGTATATTTCTTTATTATACTGCAAGAATTCCAAAATAATTTAATATAATACCTATAATAAAACAAGCAATAACTATAGCGATAGGATGCGCACCTTTCTTAACTAAATAATACATAATTCCTGTTAAACATAATGGTATTAATTGAGGCATAATAGAATCAAGAATATCTTGTACTACTAAAGCTTCGTTATAAACAAGAGGTGTCGTAATAGCAACTAAACTTGCACACATTCCCCCTACAACAATTAATCCGGCTACAGAGCATCCATACATAACCTTATCCATAAGGTTACTCTTAGAAATTTGACCAATAATTTCCTGTCCTTTTACATATCCCAATTTACCACCATACCAAGTAATTGGGAAACTTACTGCAAATGAGATAATCATTGCTAATATTGGACCTAAAATTGATCCTTTTTGAGCTAATGAAATACCAATACTCATAGCAATAACTCTGACTGTTCCTTGAAATAATGAATCTCCAATCCCTGACAAAGGACCCATCAAAGCTGTCTTAACATTAGTTATCATTTCCGGATTAAATGTATCAGGATTTTCAGCATATTCTTCTTCCATTGCTGCTGTTAATCCTAAAACGAAAGTAGCACATTGAGGTGTAATATTGAAGAACTCTAATGCGGCTCTATATCTTTCTTTTTTCTTTTCAATTTCATCTTCATGCGAATATAAACGATCTAATGTTTTAGAAATACCCCACATAAAAGCTGTATTCATTTGTCGTTCATAATTCCAGTTGGTTTGCATAAACCAAGCTCCAAAAAAAATTCCTTAACTTTTTTATTTAATGGATAATTCTTTTGTACTTCTAATCCTTCTTTTGACATATTTACTTCCTCCTAGTCTTCTCATTCATCATCAAGTTCATCTAACTCTTCTGCTGAACCACCAGCAGTTTGTAACTGTACACCATTATCATATCTAAATTGATAGAATAATACTGCTAAAATAATGGCAATAACTGCAATGCTAACTAAGCTTAATCCTGAATATGCAGCAATTGCAAATCCTAAGAAGAAGTAAATAGCATTTTTCTTATTAATCATAACAGATAACAACATTGCAAATCCAAAGAAAGCAACTAAGTTAGCTCCTAAATTAATACCATTTAATATGAAATCTGGAATAAAATTAATAATTGCTTCAATCATATCTGCACCAAAGTATACAGCAAAAAATACTGGTATAAAGTAACAAACTGCATATAATATAGGTCCCCAAACAACACTAATCGTTTTTGCCTTTTTGAATTGTCCTCTATCAACACAATCATCAACCATATGTGCCATACTGATACGTAATACTGCAGCACCTGTTTCAATTAACGTACTCAATAAAGTCATTGGAGTTGCAATAGCAAACGCTGTTGTAATATCAGCACCTGTCATAATAACAATTGCACATCCAACAATAGAACCTAAGTTCATATCAAAACCAGAAGCCCCTATACTCATAAATCCTAAACTTACCATTTCCATAGAAGCTCCAACGGCTAATCCAGTTGACAGATCCCCCCAAGAAAAGCCCAACAAGTGTATATGTAATTAATGGTCTTTCAAAATTCAAACGTCCTAACATACGTGAGTCTAATCTACCAAAAACTGCAATTAACCCGACAATAAATGCTTTAAATAACATTATTTACTCCTCCTCAATCCTCTAATTTCTATTCTTCCTTTTTAGTTGAAGGAAGCTGTTGCATAAATATTTTCGTTCCACAATTTAATATTCTCTTCGTATCAGCAACTTCTTCATCATTGAGATATACAACATCTCCATACATTTTTGATTCTTCTTTTTTAGCAATGCCACCATAGTTTAATTCCTTAATTTTGGGATATCCCTCGATAAATCTTGCTGCATCCTTGGTACATCCAAAAACAATAAAGATTGTATCTTTCAATGTTTCAACTTTAGGCATTTTTGATAATGCTTTCTCAACCGTAAAAATATTTAATTTAACACCTGCCGGTTTAGACATATTTAATGCCATTTTCTGAAACTCATCATTTGCTGCCTTATCATCAATAACTATAATTCTAGTTGCTGCTAAATAATGTGTCCAAGTAAATGCAACTTGACCATGTACTAACCTATGATCAACTCTTACTGCTTTAATCATCTTCTCTTCACCCCGTTCTCTTATAAATCATCATCCTCTTCCATACTTTCAATCATCATATTCACATACTTCACACCCATGAGCACATCACTGACTTTTGATGTTAAAAACATTTTATCAATACCACCTGGTGTCAATAACAAATCAACTAAAAATGCTAAATTTATATTTGTTACTAAATGGAATGGATATTTTCCTAAATATTTTATAAAACCATTATTTACGCTTCCACCCACCATATCAGTACAAACTACTAAATCTTCCTTATCAAAATCATGATTTTCCATCATATCAACAATTGTCTCATCCAAATCAAAATCCGGCTGAGTATAACAACATATTGTTTTTAAGTTTGGTAATTTACCAACAATGATGTTTAAAGCACTAACAAACCCATCAGCAAGATGACCATGTGTTGCAATGATTACTTTCTTTTCCTGTCTCATTTTATATCCTCTACCTTCAATTTAATTTTTCTTATCATTTTGACTATCTGCAGCAATAAACTCATAAAGATAAGCAATTTCACTCGTCGGAATTGTTATATTATATCTTTTTGATATAACAGAAAATGCATCTTGAACATACTGTATAAACTCTTGATTAAGTTGTTCAAAAGTTTCAAGATTTTCAAAATCTGTAATTGCTGACTTGGTTACTAATCTTTCAATTAAACAACAAACATGAATATAAATACCTATTAATGTTTTTCCACTAAATTTCTTTTGCATATAATCTTGTAAAACTTCAACAGCCATACTGACATTATCCAGCAAAACTTTAGGATTTAAGATCGTTAAATAACCGACCACATTCAACAATGTAAAATTCTTTCTTAAATCATTTAACAATTGATTTAATTCATCTGTATTTAAATATTTTGATAAACGATTCATAATCATATCAATGTTGTTCCCTGATATAATTTCTTATAATGCTACAAATTCATGACCATTGACATGTGGATTTGATGTCCCCGTAATAAAAAGAATATTATTACTATTAAAAACATCATGACTATCGCCATTAGCTATAAGTTGATTATAATCACAAACAACCAAATCTACTGGTATTTGCGTACTAGGAAAACTATTTTCAAAAAGTTCTCTCATTCTTTGAGCCATATGAATACCACTTTCACTGGTAAAAATAATGGCATCATTTTTTTTACGATTGATAATTGTAAAATTTGCTTTCGAATTCTCACTTACGTATTCTAACGTTGATTCCATGTTTTTCTCATTGAGTATAGCTGAGCCAACATTTAAAGCTAATCTTGTAGAAACGTTATTAATAACACCAACATTACAATTAATCGCTGTACTCAAACTTTTTCCAAGCAATTCCAACGATCCCATATCAACCATCACAATGACATCTGCATTGCTATGCATATTATTTAATTTTTCTACAAGTATCTCTTTAATCTCTTCTACTGTAATATCCAGTGACATATCAATAGCATCAAAAATATAACTTTCTAATAACGTATTTACTGCTTCAGCAATCGATGTTGCTGTTGAATAACCATGGCAAACAATCATTCCAAAGACTTTTTGATTTTTGCGTGCTGTATTGTAATGTCTTAAATTAATTAACATCACAATAATGAAAAAGTCAGTAATTTCTATTTCTAAATTCGAATTAACAAGATGCACAAGTTCTTCTACGATGAGAGCCTCATTCATACAATTCGACTTTAAACGATTTATAACTTCATCTATGATTGTCCAATTATCTTGTTGCCATTTTGTAATAGATGCTATATAAAGATCATTAATATAAATCAATTTAGCTAATGTACAACTAAAACCACTTGGTAAATTCATGAAATGCTTTTTTAAGACTATATCGATAATATGAGACAAAGAAATTTCTATACCTTTAATTCGTTCTGGCGTAATTCTTTGCTTATATGAAAGATAATCACTTAATAAATCAAAATTATGTTTTCCTTCCTTTAATGCTTCATAAAAATCTTCGATTTTTAAAAAAGGTTTTAAAATCAAATTGAAGTAATCCAATATATATCTACTTGTTCACTTTTCTTATATGTCGATGTATCTATATAAATAACATCTTCATCTGTTACAATAGGAAGTGTTCTCAATAAATATTCTGGCAAATCACAAGTATGAATAATGATTTCATTTTGATTTTCATTTTCACGTAATGCACTTGCGCACATCACTCGGATGGCTGATTGAAGTCCAATCATATTATGAGAATAATCCCCATTTACTAATGCCCTTAATACTGAATTACTGATCTTAACCACCTTATTCATCTTATTTCCTTCATTCTTGATAAAATGAATAATAAGCTCTTCCTTACTGTTATGAAGTGACCTTTGTCAAGTATAAATTACACATTCATAATAAAATTAT
>CAYSWW010000167.1:0-4708 GCA_964434915.1 uncultured Coprobacillus sp. | reverse complement strand
CTAGGAGGTCACTTCATATTATCTTTAAATTTATATTATATAGAATACACAACAGCTATATAAATTAAAATGATTATTTTCTAATCATGATATTTATATAGCTGTTTTCATTAATTTGAATAAATTTATCACTTTTGGAACTAAAAAATTTACGGTTCAACAGAATCACTGCCGTTATTTATACATGAGTAAGAATGGAGATTTAATCATCGATATACAAGAAAACATATAATGGAAAAAAGTATCAAAATATATATCAAAATCATATCCAGTCAACTTAGAAAAACTTTCAAAAATTTTGGAATTATCTAAGTCTTATTTTTCACCCTGTGTCTAATGGTTAATCAAGTATATTTTTATAAAAATGCATCTTTCAACATTTTTCTACTTATATGACATAATTTAATTATACTATCATAGATTATACAAAAAGGAGAATCTTATGATTATTTATTTTTGTATTTATACGTTTTTAGGTTATCTTATGGAATCATGTTATGTTTCCTTATTACAAAGGAAGTGGATTTCTTCAGGGTTACTAAAAGGTCCTTTTATTCCTCTTTATGGAGTAGGTGCTATCTGCATTTTATATTTACAACAGTATATTTATATGAATATCTTTTTTACATGTCTGATTCATGGTTTTATGATGACTCTCATAGAATATTTAACTAGCATATATATTGAAAAAGTCTTCCATACCCAATGTTGGGATTATTCTCATCTCCCATTTCATTTTCAAGGACGTATTTGCTTATTTTATACAATTATATGGTGTTTGTTAAGTGGCCTATTTATCTATTATATTCATCCATTTATATTAAAATTACACCTAATTAATGATCTCATAACCATTATAGCCTTAATCTATCTTGCTTTTCTTCTTAAAGCCTTTATTAATCGTTTACAGTTTAGTAAAAAAACTGGTCTTGATATTTCTTTAAAAAATTAAATTAAACCCCTTTAGTTAAATAAAAGATATTAAAAGGAGTTAAACAAAAGGATTGATTTCTTCCAAACCAATCCTTTTATCCTAAATAAGCTTCTTTAACTCTTGGATTACTTGCAACATCTTTAGCATTTCCTGAAATCGTAATATGACCTGTCTCTAATACATAAGCACGATCAGCAATAGAAAGTGCCTTATTAGCGTTTTGTTCAACAACAACAATTGTGACACCATCTTTATTAATTTCTTGAATGATATCAAAAATTTCATTAACAAGAATTGGTGATAATCCCATTGACGGTTCATCTAATAACAATAATTTTGGTTTAGCCATTAATGCTCTTCCAATTGCTAACATTTGTTGTTCTCCACCAGATAAAGTACCAGCCAACTGATTCGTACGTTCTTTTAAACGTGGAAAATGTTGGAAAACTCTTTCCAAATCCTTTTGAATCTCTTCTTTATTTTTTCTAAGATAAGCACCCATTTCCAAATTTTCCATAACTGTCATTTGCGTAAAAACATGTCGACCTTCCGGAACTTGAACCAAACCAAATCCAGGAATTTTATGCGGTGAAAACTTTGTAATATCTTTATCATCAAAAACAATTGAACCGCTATGAGAATGTATTAAACCACTAATAGTATGCATAATAGATGTTTTTCCAGCTCCATTGGCACCTATCAAAGCAACAATTTCGCCTTGATTTACTTCAAAAGAAACATTTTTTATAGCATGAATCACACCATAATATACATTAATATTTTTTACTTCCAAAAACATACTATCCCTCCTGTTCCTCATTACTACCTAAATAAGCAGCAATAACTTCTGGATTGCTTTTTATTTCATCAGGAGTTCCAGTTGCTAATACCTGACCAAAATTTAAAACAGTAATTTGTTTACATATTCCCATAACAAATTTCATATCATGTTCAATTAATAAAATAGAAATATCAAACTTATCTCTTATTAATTTAATTGTATCCATCAATTCAGCTGTTTCTGTTGGATTCATACCAGCCGCTGGTTCATCCAATAATAATAATTTCGGATTTGTTGCTAATGCACGTGCAATTTCCAATTTTCTTTGTTTACCATAAGGTAAATTTTTAGATTTCACATTAACAAATTCATCCAAATCCATTACTTTCAATAATTCCAAAGCACGACGATTAATTTCTTTTTCTGCACGATGATAACGTGGAAGCTTTAACACACTTTCAAAAAAGTTATAATGTGTTGAATGATGTAGTCCTACTTTAACGTTATCTAACACACTTAATTCTTTAAACAATCGAATATTTTGAAATGTTCTCGCAATACCTAATTGATTAACTGAAACAATTGATTCCTTTGTAATATCTTGTCCTTCTAAATATATTTTACCATATGTTGGATTATAAACTTTTGTAAGCAAATTAAATATAGTTGTTTTTCCAGCTCCATTAGGTCCAATCAATCCATAGATTTCATGTGTTTTCATTTCAATATTAAAATTATTAACGGCACTTAGACCACCAAAATCAATACCTAAGTTTTCTGTTTTCAAAATTGTATCACTAGCCATTGTCTTGATCTCCTTCCGCCTTATTTTTCTTGAAAATATTTTTTATAAAATCATGAATCGTTGGATTATTTGTAACAATCATAATAACAATCAATACAATTGCATATATCAACATTCGATAATCTGAAAAAGATCTTAATAATTCAGGAAGCAATACTAAAATTGATGTTGAAATAATTGTTCCTAACATATTTCCTAATCCACCTAAAACAACATAAACTAATATCAAAATAGATTGATTAAAATCGAATTTTGCAGGAACCAATGTTGAGAAATTTAATCCATATAATACTCCAGCAGCTCCTGCAATACCTGCTGATAAAACAAAAGCAATTGTTTTTGTTCTTACAACATTTATACCAACTGATTGAGCTGCAATTCTATCTTCTCTTGTCGCCATAACATTACGTCCATATTTTCCATTAATAAAATTAAAAATAATAATTAATGTAATGATCAACAAAATAATACCAACTGTAAAAGTTGAAATACGATCTGTTGAGGTAGCTCCTATTGGCCCATTAATCAACATTTTTCCACCACTTGCCAAATTAACAGTATTCTTAATAAAGCTAAAATGGAATCCAGAAGAATCAAATCCCAAATAAGTATTATTAATTAAACTCTTGATAATTTGACCAAAAGCCAAAGTAACAATTGCTAAATAATCACCTTGTAACTTCAAAACTGGAATACTAATAAGGAATCCACAAATAGCAGCAACAATTGTTCCCCCAATAATAGCAATAATTAATCTCACAATATCATTAGCAATCATAGTTGAAACAACGTGTGATAAAATAACACCAGTAAATGCACCAATACTCATGAATCCTGCATGTCCTAAACTTAGTTCACCAGACACACCAACAACTAAATTCAATGCAAGTGCAACAATCACATAACTTGTTACCGGAACAAGTAAGTTAATAAATAAACTTTTTAGCGAACCACTACGCATTAATGCTTCAATAATAATATATCCAAGAATAACAATACCAACACATAGAGAACGATTTTTATTTTTTCCAAGAAAGGCAGCTTTTAATTTATCCATTTTACTCACCACCTACACTTTCTCGCTAATTTTTTTACCTAATAAACCAGTTGGTTTAACAAGCAATACAACAATTAAAATCAAAAAGACAATTGCATCTGACATTTGAGAAGAAATATATGCTTTTGAAAGAGTCTCTAATATACCTAAAATTAATCCCCCAATAAAAGCCCCAGGAATAGACCCAATTCCTCCAAAAACGGCAGCAGTAAAAGCTTTAATTCCAGGCATTGATCCTAAAGTCGGATTTACTGCAGGATATGTAGAACATAACAAAACTGCCGCAATAGCTGCTAATCCAGAACCAATCGCAAAAGTAATAGAAATAGTTGCATCAATATTTATTCCCATTAACTGTGATGTTTCCTTATCTTCAGAACAAGCACGCATAGCTTTTCCTATTTTTGTCTTATTAATAAATAATGTTAAAACAATCATGATAATAATACAAACTAGTATTGTTACCAAAGTTAAATTAGAAATTTGCAATTGACTATCAAATAAAAGAATATTACTAAAATTAACTAACGTTGGGAAAATCTTTGTATCAGTCCCCCATAAAATTTGTGCCATATTCTGTAAAAAATAACTCACACCAATAGCAGTAATCAAAACCGATAATGACGATGCTTGTCTCAATGGTTTGTAAGCCAATCTCTCAATCAATATACCAAGTAAAGTACAAACAAGCACTGACAATAAAACTGATAAAACAGCTGGCATGTTATATTTTCCTGTCGCAAAAAATGCTACATATGCACCAATCATAATAACATCACCGTGCGCAAAGTTAAGCATCTTGGCAATACCATAAACCATGGTATAACCTAAAGCAATAATCGCATAAACACTTCCTAATCCTAAACCTGTAATAAGATATGATAGAAAGTCCACAAATAACCCCCCTTTATTGTATGTGGCGATTCGAAAAGTCTGTTTGATGATTTCATCTTATCTTTTTTGACCGCCATTTTCATTCCCCCAACAATCTTCAACTTTTTTTCCTAAAAACTATTGACTTTTTTCACTTTTTCGGGCGACTCTTGTTTGTAGTCAAAGCGACTTTGTTGGAGGTATTTGTTGTGTTAGTCTCTTTGTCTACTTATTCTTCTTATCTTCACCATCTTGATT
>CAYSWW010000166.1:0-4738 GCA_964434915.1 uncultured Coprobacillus sp. | reverse complement strand
TATCTTCTTCATCTTTTTCACTTCTTCTCATACTTATATTATATTATTAAAATTATTTTTTTTGCAATCTGATTATAATCTTGATATCATTTTGTAAATACAAATATCTGTATATACAAAAACCAGGAGATAATGAATCTGTCTCCTGGTTTGCATTTTATTTCAATTTTGTAATATCGATTAATGATGTATCTCCTTTATGTCTCTTTTCTAAACAATTAATGAGAGCTTGTGCCGTATCTAAAGAAGTATAAATCGGAATCCCTGCTTCCACGGCAAATCTTCTAATTAAGAATCCATCCTTTAAATTATCATTACGAGTTGGCATATCTATAATTAAATCAACAGTATCTGATAACATTAAATCAAAAAGTGTATTTGATTTTGCATCAATTCTATTCACAAGATGTACTGGAACGTTATTTTTCTTTAAGAAATGATATGTCCCTTCAGTGGCATAAAGATCATAACCAAACATATAGTATCGTTTAGCAATTGGTAAGAATTCTTCTTTCGCACTATCCTTAATTGTACAGATAATATTTTTCTTCTTAGGCAAATTAATACCTGTTCCAATAAACGCCTTATAAATTGCTTCATCAAAATCCTTAGAAATACCAAGAACTTCTCCTGTAGATTTCATCTCAGGACCCAAGCTAATTTCAGCACCTTGAATTTTTTCAAAAGAGAATACTGGCATTTTAACTGCAATAGTTTCTTTTTCTGGTGCCAAACCATATTGATATCCTTGTTCAGCAATACTTTTCCCCATAATAACATGTGTAGCAACATCTACAACTGGAATATCTGTCACTTTAGATATATATGGTATTGTACGTGAAGATCTAGGATTAACTTCAATCACATAAACCTGTTCTTCATATACAATAAATTGAATATTTATAAGTCCAATTACATGCAAAGCCTTTGCAAGTCTCTTCGTATAATCAACAATTATCTCTTTGATTTCAGGTTTAATCTTCTGTGATGGATATACCGAAATACTATCACCACTATGAACACCCGCACGTTCAACATGTTCCATAATTCCTGGAATTAATACACCATGCTCATCACAAACTGCATCAACTTCTACTTCTTTACCAGCAAGGTATTTATCAATAAGAATTGGGTGTTCTTGATATTGACGATTAATAATTTTCATAAACTTTCTGATATCACCATCGTTTAAAGCAATTTCCATTCCTGCTCCACCCAAAACATATGAAGGTCTAACTAAAACCGGATATCCTAATTGATTAGACGCAACAAGAGCTTCTTCTACAGTAAAAACCGTAGACCCTTTTGGTCTATCGATATGACATCTTTCAAGAATCTCATCAAATCTTTCTCTATCTTCTGCTGCATCAACATCATCAGCTGATGTTCCTAAGATTTTGACACCCATTTCCAGTAATGATTTCGTTAATTTGATAGCTGTTTGCCCACCAAATTGTACAATCGCTCCATCTGGTTTTTCAATATCTACAATACTTTCAACATCTTCTGGTGTTAATGGTTCAAAATATAAACGATCTGCAACATCAAAATCTGTCGAAACAGTTTCTGGGTTATTATTAACAATAATTGTATCATATCCAGCTTCTTTTAAAGCCCATACGCAGTGTACAGAGCAATAATCAAATTCAATTCCCTGACCAATACGAATTGGTCCTGATCCTAAAACCATGATTTTTTTCTTTTTATCACGAGGATCGACTTCATTATATCCTCCATAAACAGAATAATAATATGGTGTTGAAGCATCAAATTCAGCGGCACAAGTATCAACTGTTTTAAAAACGGCATTTATTTGATTTTCCTTACGCATTTGATGAATTTCATCTTCTGTTTTATGAACATAAGATGAAATGATTTTATCAGGGAATTCTAATCTTTTTGCTGTTTTTAATAAATCAACTGTTAAAGGTTCTGTTTTTAATTGGTGTTCAACTTCGATTAAATGTTGAATTTTATCGATGAACCAAAGATCGATTTGGGTAATATCATGAATTTCTTGTGCTGATATTCCTTTTCTTAAAGCTTCAGCAACTGCAAAAATACGATGATCATCAACATCCTTCAATTTTTTTCTTAATTCATCTTGATTTAATTGATCTATTTCATCAAGATGTAAATCATAAACATTTTGTTCGAGTGAACGAATTGCTTTCATTAAAGCACCTTCAAAATTATTACAAATACTCATAACTTCGCCAGTTGCTTTCATCTGTGTACCAAGTTTTCTTGATGCCCCAACAAATTTATCAAATGGCCATTTTGGAATTTTACATACAATATAATCTAAAGTTGGTTCATATGAAGCATATGTCTTACCTGTAACGGCATTGATAATTTCATCTAATGTATATCCCAAAGCAATTTTAGCAGTTAATTTAGCAATTGGGTACCCTGTTGCTTTTGAAGCTAATGCCGAAGAACGTGAAACACGTGGATTGACTTCAATAACACAGTATTCAAAACTGTTTGGATTTAAAGCATATTGAACATTACAACCACCTTCAATATCTAATACAGTAATTATATTCAATGCTGAACTTCTAAGCATTTGATATTCTTTATCGCTTAAAGTTTGACTTGGTGCTACAACAATACTATCTCCCGTATGTACCCCTACAGGATCTAAATTCTCCATATTACATACACTAATACAGTTTCCAGCACTATCACGCATGACCTCATATTCAATTTCTTTCCATCCAGCAATACATCTTTCAATTAAGCATTGAGATGCTCTTGATAAACGTAGACCATTTGAACAAATATCATAAAGCTCCTTTTCATTATTTGCGATACCTCCACCAGTTCCACCTAATGTATAAGCTGGTCTAACAACAACCGGATAACCAATTTTTTCAGCAAAATCCAACGCATCATCAACATGATTCACAACCAATGAAGCGGCACATG
This sequence comes from uncultured Coprobacillus sp., assembly GCA_964434915.1. GTDB lineage: Bacteria > Bacillota_I > Bacilli_A > Erysipelotrichales > Coprobacillaceae > CAYSWW01. The sequence continues at coordinate 1,807 of CAYSWW010000166.1, read as the reverse complement.
GCTCCCCAATATTTTCCATCAATGTTTTAAATTCTAATCTATCTTCAGCTAATTTAATAGTATCAGTAGATGTTCCAATAGTTTTAACATGATGTTTTTCTAAGAAACCTTCATCTGCTAATGCGACCGCAATATTTAAAGCATTTTGTCCACCTAAAGTTGGTAAAATACTATCTGGTTTTTCTACTTCAATCAAATGTTTCACAACAGGCACAGTTAAAGGTTCAATATAAACTTTATCAGCAATATCTTTATCAGTCATAATTGTTGCAGGATTAGAATTTATTAAAACAACTTCTACGCCTTCTTCTTTTAATGCTCGACAAGCTTGAGTACCGGCATAATCAAATTCAGCTGCTTGTCCAATGATGATTGGACCCGAACCTATCACTAATACTTTTTGAATATCTTGATTTTTAGGCATGACCATTTCCTCCCATCATATTTATAAATTCGTCAAATAGATACCCTGTATCTAATGGTCCTGCACAAGCTTCTGGATGAAATTGCACAGTTCTAATATTTTCATGAATATATTCAATTCCTTCAATTGTTTTATCATTGACATTGATAAACCATGGTTTGGCAATTGATTCATCAATTTGATTTTTCACAACATAATTATGATTCTGAGTAGACATATAAACACGATTGGTATTTAAATCCTTAACTGGATGATTCGCTCCATGATGTCCATATTTTAATTTTTCAGTTTCAAAACCATGTGCCAATGCCATAAGTTGATGACCCAAACATATTGCAAAAATAGGCAATCCACTTTTTATTAAGACCTTCATTTCCTTTATAATATCTTCACATTCACTTGGATCTCCCGGACCATTTGATAACATAATACCATCATAATGACCTTCTAAAATTGTTTGAGCAGGTGTTTTAGCAGGATAAACCGTAACTTCACATCCTCGTTTTACCAATTCCTTCGCAATATTCTTTTTAGCTCCAAAATCATATAATGCAACTCTTTTTGAACCATTACCGATAGTATATGGACTATCACATGTTGTTGCCTGAACAACACCTGTAACTTGAAAAGCTTTGATTTTTTCTAAAACTTCTTGAAGATCATCATAATGATGTGTTGTAATCATTCCATTCATACATCCTTTATTTCTGATAATTTTCGTTAAAAATCTCGTATCAATTCCTTGTATACCCGGTATATGATGTTCAATCAAATAATCTTCTAAATCCATATCTTTTCTGAAATTGCTACCTTTTCTAGCAATTTCATTCACAACAAACCCTTCAACATATGGCTTCCTTGATTCTTGATCCTCTAAACATACTCCATAATTACCTATTAATGGGTAAGTCATCACAACACTTTGTCCTGCATAAGAAGGATCAGTTAAAACTTCTAAATAACCTGTCATAGAAGTATTAAATACAAACTCACTGATTACCTCTTTTTTTGCACCAAAATGTTCACCTTCAAAAACTTGACCATCTTCTAAAATCAAATATGCTTTCATAGTACGCCTCCTATTCATAAAAAAACATATCAATAAAAATGATATGTTTATTTCATTAAATATAAAAAATGAGAAAATTTGTTTTTCATAATATTATCTAAAATGAATATTACCTGAAATTTCGCCATTTTCCTCATTCCTTTCTATTGCATATAGTATAGACAAAAACACACAAATATTCAAGATTTTTTTGTGATTTTTTATTATTATGTATTTATTTTTTAATCATAAGCAAAAAAAGCTTGAGCTAATTGATCTAAAAAAAGGGACAAAATAAATTTTGTCCACTGGGTGATTAATCATCTTTGATGATT
>CAYSWW010000165.1:0-4798 GCA_964434915.1 uncultured Coprobacillus sp. | reverse complement strand
AAAAACATTGAGAGATTATATTACAGAATATCAATTTGCAGCCAAAAATGATCAAATTCATCGTTTTGCTGATACCATAGGAATAGATGAGGACAAACTAAGAGGTATGATGGATTTAAAGTTAACAGAAAATAATATCAATGAATTTGGAAGGTTAGATGAGTTGAAAAACACAATTGATAAATCAAAAGCTAAAGCTTACTTTGAAAACAAAGAAGGGAAAAAGCTTAATCCGCCAAAAATAAATATGAAAATAGATAAGCTTGTTCGTGAATTTATCTTAAAAGATGGATTTGAAATTGATTAACTCATTTAAAAAATCTAAACAATAAATCTTATGATAAAAGAGTCAAGGCATTTCCCAATGGCATTAAGTTAAAAGAATAGTATGCAATCATAACGATTAAGTTAGGTATCAGTTCATTTGAGAGTTGATACCTTTTCGATTATATCTAAACTATAAACTTATTTTATCCATTTCATACGTACTTGAAAAGAACTAAACTTTGACTCATAAAAATTTGTTGTTATTCTAACAATAACCTGCTATGATCAATCATGTCAAGACGTTCTATTATTAAATAGTTTGAATGATTTTGGTTTTATAGAATGTTTATATGATCTTTCTGGTCGTTCAGGGACCAGAATATTATCAAGTCTTTCAATATCGGCAGTATTAATTACTATTCCTTTTCTAGAGTCAATAATAAGTCTGGTTTGATAGCTTTTATTAGCCTCAAGGGCAAAATATAACTTTTTGGAAAGAGTACATTTGTTTTTATCTGAGCAACCGTTGCAAACATAGGGAGGTTTAGAGAGACGAGGACAGACATCCTCAATAAAATAGTCACATTCACTACGGCAGAATTTGCATGAGCGGCAAATCTTGGGTCTGGATAAGTGGCAAGTAGAACAGATATTATAGAGCTGGCATGAAAAACGGTGAATGCAGTTATTAAAAATTCTGCCAGGGGTAGAGACATCACGATGAACAGAGTTTTTTCTGACTTCTTTGGAAACAGTAGAACAGTTTTTACCAATTGCTCTGGCAATGGCTTTGAAACTCAAACCATTATTTAGGCCATTATTAATAATAATACGATCATGTAAGGTCAAGTGTTTATTTTTAGTCATAAATATCATGCTTGATTCTAAAACAGGATATTCATCTAAATACATCATAACATTTGTAAACTTAAATTCTACTGAAAAATTTGTAAATTTAAGTTCTACTGTTATCTGAATCAGGGTAGAACTTACTTTTACAATTAATGTCAAAAAGTATTTAGTGTGAAATATTTATTTATAGCTGTAAATGCAATGTTAAATACGTTATAATTATGTCATAGAATATCCTAATCTATGACATAAGTTTAGGAATTTCCTAATTTATAAAAATTTGGAATTGTAATTTTAAAACGCTTTTTTTTAGATTTTATTAGTAAAATTCAGTGTTTAAATAAATGTTAGTTTTTTTTGATAAAGTTTTTCAAATATTTACAAGCCACTATAACTTTCCTAAAAATATACATCTTTTAATGCAATTGACTGCAATTTTTTTAATAATTTATATTCATTTTATCTAATAATTTCATCACAATAATTAGAATCTACAACAGCTAAAAATATTATTTATGATTGGATTTGAAATTAAGCATAAAATGTTGGATGGTAGGTAAGAAAATAGTCAAATAAAAACTGTTAATTATATTGGAAAATGATTTATTAATCAGCATTTTTAACGTCCATTTTAAATTGAAATACTATAATTCCTTTGATATAATGAATACAGTTAGTTATTGCTAACCGATTTGTAGAGGAGGTAGTGCTTATGTATACTATTCGACCATATAATCAAGAAGATGTCAGTGCTTGTGGCGATTGCTTTTATGAAGGATTTTTTAGTTATTCAGTGGAGGAAAATGATAAAATTCTATTATGTGATTACGTACAAATTTTAATCGAAAAATGTAATTTTACCTATGTTGCCAAATAGATGATCATTAAGTTGTAAGGTTTATTTGTGGAAAATATAATAAAGATTTCAATAAAACTTTATCAAATTAGTATGAAACATAAAAACATTATCTTATCTGGTGGAAAATGTTTGTCAAATTTTATTTGAAAAGATATAAGATGTCATCAGCATTTAAGAAAGAATTTAATTCTTTTTTACAACAATTACAAAATAGAAATGCAGAAACTTTTGAAAAATGTGATTTGGAGCTTGTAGCTTTGACATCAAAAAGAGACTATAGAAAAGAATTAGGAACTGCCTTGGTTACTCAATTTTTGCTTCGAGCAAAATATGATAGAGCCAATTGTATCCGACTTTTTACAAATACTCTTGCATCATGGGAGTTTTATGAAAAACGAGGATTTAAAAAGGTTGTTGAATTTCTTTTTCAAGACGGTTCTAAAAACAAGTCACTTGTTTATGAATATATTTTAAAGGAGCATTAATCTGAAAAATACTATCTGCGAAAAGCTGATGTGGTCAGTAATGACACCAGTTATTAAAAAATATTTCTGTTCATTGTAAAAATACTAATATTTTAAAAGTAAAGAAAAAATCATCTAAAATCTTTAAAGATATGGTAGCAATAACACCAGATATTGGTAAATTCACCAAAAATACACTTAAAATCCATCTTTAAGAGGAATTGTCTGGTTATCAGTTTATAAGGCAATTGATGGAATAATGAGTAACCAGCGATTTTGAGAGATGGCAACAGCAACAATACAGGCATCACTTATTAAAAAGGCTTTTGAACATAAAAGCCATTTAATATGGAATATCAAAAAGAAAGTTGAAAAGAATAAAATTTCAAATGCGATATCTAATAGTGGATTTAACTGGATTATAGAAACTATTCCTGGAAGAAATAGTGATGAATACATCACAAATTATCACCGTTGTGGATCGTGAGCCCTAGAAAAATAGAAGCATCTAGAAGAATTAGTATCTTACATGTATGCAATGAATTTTATTTCCAATGATTACATGGGTGATATGCAACAACCAAGAGGGACACTGATACAGGGAGCTAAAATGTGTGATTTTTATATATCCAAAAAGAACTGAAAATGGGATAAAGAAATTACCAGTAATCACAACGACAAAAACAAGGAGAATTATAAAAATGGAATATCTAACAGTTGCACAAGAAGGTTTTTATGGGATTTATCATACCCCAGATAAGAATAATGATTATAAAAAAGCAGTCATAGTAGTTGGCGGGAGTGAAGGAAATGAAAATATTCCAATGAATGTTGGAGCTATGTTTGCCAAAAAAGATATCGCTGCACTAGGAATTTGTTACTGGAATGTTGATGGATTACCTAAGGAATTGATTCGGGTGCCTATTGATCCATTTGAAAAAGCAATTTTATGGCTTAAAAATAAGGGATATGAAAAAATTTTTATGTATGGTATTTCAAAAGGCGCAGAACTTGCTTTGTGCTTCATTTATGCCTGATATTTGTGGTGTCATTGCCATTTCTCCGATGCATTGCATTTGGCAAGGAATGCATGGAAATAAAAGTATGGTTTCAAAAACTTTTTCATCTGCATCAGAATTCACATATAAAGGAAAAGAACTTCCATATATGTCAGTACATCTAAAATATGGACCGGCAATTAGAAATCTTATTCTCCATCAACAGTTTGAGTTATCATATATTTACGAAGAACCATTAAAACATTTTAAGGAAGACACAGCTATTCCGATAGAAAATATCAACGGGAATATTCTCTTTATTTATGCAAAAGAAGATACTATGTGGCCCAGCAAAGATGCTGTTGCATATATGATAAAACGACTAAAAAAACATCAGTTTCCTTTTCGGGTGGATGTTTTGGAATATGAAAAAGCAAGCCATATTCTTGTTCCCTTAAATCCTTCCCAGTTAAAGTGGTTTAAAATTGAAAGAAAATATCTTGGAGATTGTCGCCATAGTCGTGAAGATGCTTTTTGTCAAACCATAAAATGGATATTGGAAATTCAAATTATCCACAGATAGAAAATTAGTATTTGATAAGCAAGATAGTTGAAAAATACTACAGAATTTTTATTAGTGACTATGATTTAAAATCTTTTTATCTGCAAAGGGAGATGAATTGAATATGATAATTATTATCGAAAGTGTGATTGGGATCCTATTATTTACAATTCTTATTGCATCAATTACACTTAAAAATCCGCTTGCTTCAGTTGGTGATTATCCACCTTCCATACGAGAAAAATGTATCGAAATGGGACTTATCGAAAAAAGGAAGCGACGTTTTACTAAAAAAGATATTATCCGAAAGGTTAGTGCCTTACTTATTTTTGTCGTTGTTTTTGCCTTTATTTTAAAACACTTTAATTCAGCAGATACATTATGGGAAGGCTTTCGAGATTCTTATTTAATCTGGTTGATAATTGACTGGTATGATGCGCTAATTCTTGATTGTATCTGGTTTTGTCACTCTAAAAAGGTTAGAATTCCCGGTACCGAAGATATGGTGGAAGAATATAAGGATTATCTTTTTCATCTTAAACAATCATGCATAGGTATGCTTCTAGGTTTGCCGGCTTGTTTTATGGTAGGGATGATAATAGCTATATTTTAAAAAGAAAATAATATGTTATGGTTAGTGATAATTTAGAAATTGGTATGTTAAATATAATATGTTGCATATTATAAAACTGGTTAATTTTAGATGGAAATGAAGTAATATTATAAAAGAAAAATAAATAGTTTTTTGATTGACCACTTGTCACAGGGTTAGTGAAATCACTTAGAAAAATCACAA
>CAYSWW010000164.1:0-4806 GCA_964434915.1 uncultured Coprobacillus sp. | reverse complement strand
ATAACAGCAAAACGTATATTTGCTGAACATCCTGAAGTGAAGAAACAGCTTTGGGGAGGAAACTTTTGGAGCGGTGGTTTTTTTGCGTCGAGCGTGGGGCGCAACGTAAGTGAGCAGGCAATAAAAGAATATGTGAAAAATCAAGGTAAACAAGATTCCTATGAACAAATACTACTAAAGTTGTCATCACAAAGCTTTTGAAATACCCCGTCGCAAATGTCCGGTGGACATTTGTGGGCTCTGCCTGGAGTAGTTTATTAAATACAGTCTTTTTAAAATAAAATGAATAATCGTTAAAAATAGTGTGAAGGTGTAAATAAAAAAACAAACAAATTAATCCGCATAAATCTTTTAGTTTATTTTGAATGTTTCTTTTAAATTAATGGACTAATCAACAAATAGGACTCATTCTTTCTGCATAGATATACTACAATAAAATGCGAAAAACTTATATGCGAGAGTATTACTTAGAAAAAATCACAAAGAAGCATAAAATGATACATGAAAGAAATATAAGGGAAAAGGTATAGTTTATTACACACAAGAGAGATTAAAGAAAATGGACTATGCGTTTTCACGATAGTCCACGTAAATTAAAGATAAATAGTAAATTGGTAAGCCGTATGCATTAATAGTGTACGTACGATTTTTGATAAGGGTTAGTCTAGCTAGATTAACCTACTTTATTTGCTTTATTGTTCTTTTTTGCTAGAATCTTTGACAATTTCTGCAATCGAAGTCACTGTACTAGCTAAGCCTTGTAAATCACTTGGAATAATAATTTTAGAAGATTCACTTTGGGCTAATTTTTCTAGAGCTTTAAATCCTTCTAAAGTTAAATAAGCTTGTTGTGGTTGAGAAGCATTAATATATTCAATTCCTTTGGCTTGTGCTTCATAAACAAGTCTTAATGCTTCAGCTTGACCTTCAGCACGAGCAATTTGAGCTTCTTTTTCTGCTGTTGCTTCTAGAATCATAGATTCTTTTTTTCCTTCAGCAGTTAAGATTGCAGCTGTTTTCTTTCCTTCTGCTTGTAAGATAGCTTCACGTCTTTCACGTTCAGCACGCATTTGTTTTTCCATGGCTTCTTGAATATCACGTGGTGGAATAATGTTTTTGACTTCAACACGATGAATTTTAATACCCCAAGGATCAGTTGCTTCATCTAAAATAGAACGCATTCTTGAGTTGATAATATCTCTTGAAGTAAGAGTTTCATCTAATTCAAGATCACCTATAATATTACGTAGCGTAGTAGCGGTTAAATTTTCAATGGCATTCAAAGGTCTGACAACACCATATGTGAATAATTTTGGATCAGTAATTTGGAAATAAACAACAGTATCAATTTGCATTGTCACATTATCTTTCGTAATAACAGGTTGTGGTGCAAAATCCATAACTTGTTCTTTTAAAGAGACTTTATTAGCAACTCTATCTAATAAAGGAATCATAATATGCAAACCAACATTACATGTACGATTATATGCTCCAATTCTTTCAACAACATAGGCATAAGACTGTGGAACGACTCGAATCGTTTTAGCAATCACCACAACTAATAAGATAACTAAAATAATAATCCATAAATAACGTACTAGAAACTCTAACATTATAATATCCCCCTTTATATTTTTCTGACAACAAGATGAGCACCTTCGATAGAAACAATTTCAGCATATTGCCCAATTTCTATTGTTTCGTTATTTAAACTGGTTGCACTCCAAAGTAATCCCATCACTTTGACTTCACCATTATTGTCGGCAGTAATTGTTTCAGTAACAAGACAATGTTTACCAATCACTCTATCAAGATTTGTACGCACTGTATTGCCCCGTAAATATTTTTTGGCTAGTGGTCGTGAAGCAATAATACACATGGCTGAAATGACTGCAAATAAAATACCTTGTATCACTTCATTGGCCCCAAAGGCTTCACTAATCAAAGCGGCAATAGCTCCTAAGGCAAACCAGACACTTACAAGATCAATTGTTATTGCTTCGACAATCACAGCAATGACCAATACGATTGTCCAAAAAAGTGTAACTGACATTGATTTCCCTCCTTTATAAATGTGCAATCATAATGGAATGCACTACATCAAATGTAACTTTGTATTTATAGCATTGATTTTCATGAAAATCTAATCCAAATTCTTGACTCAAATTATGAATAAATGATTTATTGGAGATACGACCATAACTTTTTCCTAAGGAAATACGATGAAGTTGACTCGTAGGATAAACATGATCATCGATTTCTTGCTTTGTCACTGGCTTGATGCCAATTTGTTTAGCAGTTCGATCTAAACCCAGTAAAACATAGTTGACATTTTCAAAATGAGTACAAGCAGCTTTATTCAAAGTTAAGTTTGTTTCATAAATTGTCAGTAACATTGTTGCAATATCATTGGTAGACCATTCAAAGTTCATTTTCTTTACCTCCTTGATCATATTATATTATTTTTATTATTTATTTGCAATAGAATTAGATAAATTCCATTGTTTTCCTGAGTATACTTTTGACAAGATATCGTTTATAATATAAAAGATTGAAGGAGATAGCAATGAAGAAGATAGTATTTATAATCACATTCATATTGATCATGTGTGCATGTCAAAGTCAGGATGTACCTTTACGTTCATTAGATGAAAAAGTAACACTACTGTTCTTTTATATTGATACTTGTTCTGATTGTAAAGCTTTTAAAACACAAGCTATTCCATATTTGGAAGAAACATTTGGCGATGATATCAGTATTGAAATGTACGATTTAGATGCCGATGAGACAGTGAGTGTATATGATCAAGTAATTGATTCACTTGTCGATTTTGATGAATCAAAATACGGGATGGGGCCTTTTTATGCAATAGATGGTTATTTTGCTAAATTAGGTTATACTGCTGGAGATGAAGAAGAAATAGCAAATGATATAGAAAAAGCTGTAAAGCAAGAAGAACTTGGATATGAACTAGAATATCTGAGATTTTATTATAAGGAAGCACAATGAAAAAGTTATTGCTTGCTTTGATATTATTATTAGTAGGATGTCGTCATCAGCCGCAGTACTATTTATATGTGTATTATATAGAGACCTGTCCTGTCTGTAAATCATTTATTCGTGTTGTCATTCCCCAATTAGAAGAAGAATATGGAGATGATATGGCAATTCAATTGATGGATATTGATGAAGAAGACAATATTGATGCTTATGCAAAGACATGTAGTTTACTAGAAAATTATTATGTTAATGATCGTTCTGGGAATGTCCCATTTATTGTATTAGATGGTTATTTTGCAAAAGTTGGATATGATATAGGTGAAGATGAAGAAATAATTGAAGCAATTCATGATGCGATTGCTGGAGAAGAACTGTCATCCGATTTAGGCGAGATATACTATTTTCAAGAAGGAAAAACATTTCATTAAGGAGGAAAAAATTATGTCAACACCACACAATCAAGCTCAAAAAGGAGAAATTGCAAAAACTGTGTTAATGCCAGGAGATCCACTTCGTGCCAAGTTTTTAGCAGAAACTTATTTAGAAAATGTGAAACAGTTCAATGCTGTGAGAAATATGTTTGGATATACTGGAACTTATAAAGGAAAAGAAGTATCTATTATGGGATCTGGTATGGGTCAGCCTTCAATAGGGATTTATTCACATGAATTATTTTCGCAATATGGCGTAGAAGCGATTATTCGTATTGGATCTTGTGGTTCAATTCAAGAAAACGTTCATTTAAGAGATATTATTATTGCTCAAGGATCTTGTACAGATAGTAATTTTGCTCATCAGTATGAATTACCAGGTACATATTCAGCTATTAGCTCTTATAATTTATTAGAAAAAGCTGTGGAAAAAGCTAAAGAAAAAGGAGTTACTTATCATGTTGGAAATGTGATTGCTTCAGATTTATTTTATCACGCTGATCAAGGTTCAGCACAAAAATGGGCTTCAATGGGATGCTTAGGGGTAGAAATGGAATCTTATGCTTTATTCGCTACAGCAGCATATTTAAAAAAGAAAGCTTTAACTTTATTAACTGTTTCTGATTCACTTGTTACAAGTGAAGAAACAACTGCTGAAGAAAGAGAAAAAACATTTACTGCGATGATGGAAATTGCTTTGGAGATCGCTTAATGGTCAAACGTGTGGCTTTATTTGATTTTGATAACACTATTGCCCAAGGGGATTCGATTACTAAATTATTGATATATGATCTCAAGAGACATCCTGGGCATGCTATTCATTTTTTTAAATTGGTCATTTATTATTCTCTTTATTTATTACATATTTCATCATTTGAAAAAGCAAAATCATGTTTGTTGTTTCCACTTGATTATATGAGTGATCAGGACTTGGCAGATTTTTATCATCAATATGTTGAACCATCTTATTATTGTAATGTTGTTGAAGAAATGCAAAGGAGAAAAGATGAAGGCTATATTGTGATATTATGCACTGCTTCATGTGAAGTCTATATGCAATATAATCAATTGCCTATTGATCAATTATTGGGAACAATAACTGACTATCCTGGACATCCCTCAAGTCAAATTATTAGTAAAAACTGTAAAAACGAAGAAAAGATTTCTCGTATTTTGAATTATTTAAAAAGTCAAAATATTGAGATAGATTATGAAAATTCTTATGGATATTCTGATTCTGATAGTGATTGGCCAATGTTATCATTAGTTAAACACAAAAAAAGAGTCTTGTTAAAGACTGGAGAGATTGTTGATTTTATAAAAAAAGGCACTCCACAATAACCTGGGGTTTCCAACTTGTGGGGTGTAGAATAA
>CAYSWW010000163.1:0-4824 GCA_964434915.1 uncultured Coprobacillus sp. | reverse complement strand
TTATGAATCGTAATCCACGTTTTGGCAACTAGGAGGTCACTTCATATTATCTGTTCTTATGATACTTAAAGTATAAAGCCAAACAAAATCCATGTCTAATACTTAAAATAGGGTGTAACTATATGCTTTTTAAGCATATATTTGTGATGAAATATTGTGTTATTTTTTTAGCAATGTTAAAATTATAAAAAAAAGGAGGGATTTTTATCGAACTCAGAGTATTAAATTATTTTCTAACAGTTGTTAGAGAAGAAAAAATTACCAAAGCAGCTAAAGTTTTGCATATCACACAGCCAACATTAAGTCGACAATTAGCGCAGTTAGAGGAAGAAATGGGGACGAAACTATTCGTTCGTGGTACAAAAAAGATTACACTTACAAATGAAGGAATCCTTTTAAGAAGACGTGCTGAAGAAATTTTAGAATTAGCAGATAAAACAGCGAAAGAAATTGCCCAACAAAAAGAACAAATAGAAGGAACAATATCAATCGGAAGTGGTGATTTAGCCTCAGTTCAAATTCTTTCTAAAATCATGGACTCATTTTCAAAAATATATCCAAATGTTGATTTTGAATTATATACCGCTACAGCTGATCATATCAAAGAGCGAATTGATAAAGGAATCACTGATATTGGATTATTATTAGAACCGATTGATTTAAGCAAATATGAATTCATTCGTTTTGCAAAACCAGAGCAATGGGTTGTTTTAATGCCATGTGATTCTCCTCTTACTCAAAAAGAAGCAATTTCACCCTTAGACTTACTCGATACACCGCTCATTCTTCCTTACCGTTTAAACATGCAAAGTGAGTTAGCAAATTGGTTTGGTAAATCTTTTGATCACATACATATACTATGTAAAAGCAATCTCACCAGCAACACTGCCATTCTTGTTCAAGAAGGATTAGCATGTGCACTTGTAGTCAACGCTTCCACTCAATTCTGGGATTCGACCAAAATTCAATCAAGACCTCTATCTCCGGCTATCCAATCCACAACTGCATTGGCATGGAAACGAGAACAACCTTTTACTTATGCAACTGAAAAATTTATAGAGTTTGCAAGAGTTTATTTGGAAAATGAAAACCAATTGTTTAACAAAAGTTAGACAATTGGTTCTTTTTTTATACTTCTAAAATATTAATTATCCATTTACTGATTTCTTCTTCTGCACCACTCACGCTTGATCCATTGATTTCAAACCCATTTAAAAGTTCTGCATTATCAGGAAGATGATTTTCCAAATCAGAAACACTATTTGCTAAACCACTGCCACCATGTGTACAGAAAGGAGCAATCACAGTATTTGAGAAATCATTTTGTTCAAGAAAGGAAAACACAGCCATAGGACAAGTTCCTCCCCAAATAGGGTACCCTAAAAATATAATATCATATTCAGATAATTCAACTGTCCCATTTATTAGTTCAGGACGTGCATTTTGATCTAACTCACTTTGTCCAATCTGATATAATTCATCTAAATCATTTGGATAAGGCTTTTTAGTTTGAATCTGTATAATATCTGCATTTACCTCACTTTGTATATAGTTTGCGACTTTTTCTGTATTGCCTGTTTGGGAAAAATATAAAACTAAAACTTTTTTTTCATCTTTTTCATCAAAAGACTTCGTACTTATTTTATTATCTTCAGTTTGATTAGAACATGCCACTAGAGATATAAAGGAAATGACGCAAAGAATTACTTTAATAAACTTTTTCAAATTTAACGATAGGATTCCTTATAGATATTAACACATTCATCATGTGTTAAATCACATGGATCTGCCATAAATAAACCACCCATTGTTTCTCTTGCGTTCTTTGCCATTTCATCAAATTCATCTTCTTTAAAACCATATTCTGACATTTTTAACTCAGATACTCCACAAGCTGCTTGAAGCTTCGATAATGCATCAATAAAATCCATAGACTCTTTCGCTTCTGGATTTCCCATTACCTTTGCCATTTCAATAAAACGTTCATCACACACATGTTGATTAACAAAATAAGTAAAGTAATCCTTAGAAATCATAATAAGTCCAGCATCATGTGGAAGATTAGGGTGATATGCACTCATAGCATGTTCCATAGAATGTTCACTTGTGCAGCAACTTAACTCCATAACGACACCGGATAATGTATTGGCAAAAGCCACATGTTCTCTTGCTTCCATATCATGTCCATCTTTAACTGCTCTAGTTAAATATTTTGCGATATTTTCAATTGCTTTTAAAGCATACATATCACTCATTAAATTTGCAGCTTTCGAAATATAACATTCGACGCTATGAAATAGTGCATCAAATCCTTGATATGCAGTAAATGTCGCAGGAACACTTTTCATAACCTCAGGATCAACAATCGCATACACCGGGAATAAACTATCATATCCGCCAAATCCGATTTTTTCATTAGTTTTTAAATTAGAAACCACACCCCAACGATCCACTTCTGAACCGGTTCCAGCCGTTGTTGTAATGGCGATAATAGGGAGCAGATCATTTTTTAATGTTTGTTGTTTCCCAGTGCCTCCAAACATATAATCCCAAATGTGTCCATCATTAGTTGCCATTGCAGCTATAGCTTTAGAAGCGTCCATTACACTTCCTCCACCAAGAGCAACAATAAAATCACAATTATTTTCTTTTGCTTCTTTTGCACCTAACATAACAGAATCATCTGTTGGGTTTGCACAAATATCATCAAATACATGATACATAACTCCAGCTTTCTCAAGTTAGGTTAATGTTTTATCTAGTGTTCCATTTTCTTTTACAGATTTTCCATTTGAAATGACTACTAATGCCTTTTTTCCAAGCATTTTTCTTTCATGTAATTTATCTAATTGTCCTTGTCCAAATAAAATTCGTGTACCGATATACATTTCAAAACTCATGTTCTTTTCCTCCTTTATTTATCATATAATACAATTAATGTAATTTTATAAATGTCTAATATCTATATTTCATGATTAGTAATGCCTTTAAAGTATATCTTTGAAAATTCAATAAAGGCTTTAACTGTTAATGAAAAACTTCATTTTTTGAAAATTAATGCGATTTCATAAGTTAAAGTCGGTAAAAACGGAATAAAAATAATATTTTCGTAATTATAATTCAGTTTAATACTCACGACTGCTCCAACATTACTATTAGGTAATAATGTTTCATTGTATTGAAGATTACCCATCGCAATGACTTTTATCTTCAGTCAAAGTAATATTAAGATTACTACGCACAAACAATTTAACACTAAGTTCTTCTAACTGATAATCCTTTGGTGATATAAAATCATCAATATTTATTGATCTTCACTCGCATTTTTACCAAAAGAATTTTCATCATTTTCAACATGACCACGATGTCCATGAACTTCACATTGATTAAGTTGATCTTCTAATAAATTAAATTCTTCATCAGTTAATTCAACTGACATGGCTCCTAAATTTTCTAAAATTCTTTCTTGATTTTTTGAACCCGGAATTGAAACAACTTGAGGATATTTATGAAGCATCCATGCTAATGAAATTTGTGCCGGTGTTGCATTTTTATCAGTGGCAAATTGATTAAGAATATCTAAAATCGGTTGGTTAGCGATAATATTTTCTTTTGTTAATTGTGGTACAAATTTTCTAACATCATCACCTTCAAATTTTGTTTCAGTTGTAACTTTTCCAGATAAAAAACCACTAGCAATCGGTGAAAATGGCACAACTCCGATATTGTTTTTAATACAGTATGGGAAAATTTCTTTTTCGCAATCCCTCTCTAACATAGAATAAAGATTTTGAACCGATGTGACCGGTGTTACTTGATGGGCTTTATCTAATGTTTCAACATCAACTTGTGATAATCCCCACCCTTTAATCAAACCCTCATCAATTAATTTTTTCATTACCTTAGCCACATCTTCTACTTTAACTTTAGGGTGTGTTCTATGAAGGTAATATAAATCAATATAATCTGTTTGTAAATTATCCATTGAATGTTTTAAATGTTGTCTAATAATTGTATCTAAATCTAAATCACTGCTTAAATCTTCTTTAGAAAAGTGAAATTTAGTCGCCAAAACAACTTTAGAACGAAATGGCTTAATGGCTTTACCTAATAGTTGTTCGTTATGACCAGGATAAAATTGTTCTTTCCCATAACTTTCTACTGTATCAAAAAAATACAACCTGCTTCATAGGCTTTACGAATGGCTTCAATGGCATATTCTTCACTAGGCACTTTACCATAACCATGTGAAAATCCCATAACTCCCATACCAATAGCCGATACTGTTAAATCTCTTATTTTTCTTGTTTTCATGATTCTTCCTCCTTACTCTAAATTTAGATATGTTTCATCATTAACTGCTTCAAGCCATTCATTTGATGCGTCTTGAGCAGGTATGGCAATGGCTAGATGAGAAAACCAACTGTTTTTTCTTGCACCATGCCAATGCTTTACTTCCGGTGGAATGTTTACAACATCTCCTACTTTTAGCAGTTGCACAGGTTTTCCCCATTCTTGATAATAACCTTCGCCAGCAGTAACCAATAAAATTTGCCCACCTTTATGGTGTATATGCCAATTATTTCTACACCCCGGTTCAAAGGTAACATTCGCAATAAAAAGACCTTCTTCTGTCAACATTTTTAAATAACTTTGTCCAATAAAATAAGGCGCTGAACTAACATTCGTAGTTCCAACTTCAAAAATTTGACATTTTTGTTTTTCATAAAATACCTCCTAAAAGAAATTAATTTTACGCCTTAATTATAATTTCATTTGATTGACCACTTGTCACAGGGTTAGTGAAATCACTTAGAAAAATCA
>CAYSWW010000162.1:0-4838 GCA_964434915.1 uncultured Coprobacillus sp. | reverse complement strand
ATATTTGCAATATAACCCTCGATTGCCATTAAAATCTTAACTTAATGACATTGCCATTGAATTAATCAACTTTTTTTAATCAAGATATTTAAAAAGGAACTAGCGGTGTAGCTCCTTTCTCTTATACTCTTCAAACAATGCCTGTGAGCTATGGCATAATGGATTACCACATATTCCACAATCACCACCACATGATGACTTGCCACTTTTTTTATCATGTATGATTGACTTTATTGCAAGGACAACAATAAATATGACTATACATAATACCAAAGCTGTAGATAAATTCATTATGCATCCCTCCATTTATTTAACTGAAAATTCAACTTTTAAAGTCTCACTTTTCTTTGCTGGTCTCACTAACAAATAAATCATTCCAATCAATAAGATAATAGCAACAATTGTCCAAACTGTCAATGAACCACCTAAAATAAAGATACCTAATTGATAAATCAATAAAGAAACAATATAAGCAAAGACGCATTGATATGCAATAGCAAAAACTGTCCATTTTGCATTGTTCATTTCTCTCTTAATAGCTCCAATAGCAGCAAAACATGGAGCACATAATAAGTTGAAAGCTAAGAATGAATAAGCTGATATGGCTGTAAAGTTTGAAGCTAAAGTTCCCCAGATTTCTACTCCATCTTCGGCAACTTCAGCAAAACCATATAATTGACCAAATGTAGCAACAACGTTTTCTTTTGCAACCAAACCAGTAATAGTTGCAACAGCAGCACGCCATTCACCCCAACCAAGAGGTGTAAAGATCCATGCAAATGTTTTCCCAATCATAGCCAAAATACTATTATTCATATTTTCAACCATTCCAAATCCATCTTCAAATCCAAATGTTTGTAAGAACCAAACAACAATTGTAGAAAGAAGAATAATTGTTCCAGCTTTTTTAATAAAAGACCAACCTCTTTCCCACATACTTCTTAAAACATTCACAACTCTAGGGGCATGATAAGCAGGCATTTCCATAACGAATGGTGCAGGATCCCCAATAAACATCTTTGTCTTCTTTAAAATAATTCCTGAAACAATAATTGCGACAACACCTAAGAAATAACAACTAGGTGAAACCCATGGAGCATCATTAAATAATGCACCAGCAATCAAAGCAATAATTGGTAACTTTGCGCCGCATGGAATAAATGTTGTAGTCATGATTGTCATTTTACGATCACGATCACTTTCAATCGTACGACTAGCCATGATACCTGGAACACCACAACCACTACCAATTAGCATTGGAATAAATGATTTTCCTGATAATCCAAATTTTCTAAAGATACGGTCCATAATGAAAGCCACACGTGCCATGTATCCACAATCTTCCAAAATAGCTAAGAATATAAATAAAACAAGCATTTGAGGCACAAAACCTAAAACAGCTCCTACCCCAGCAACAATTCCATCAAGAATTAAACCTTGTAACCATTCAGCACAATTAATTGCAACTAAAAAACTTTCAATAGCAGGTGGAATAATTTCCCCAAATAAAACATCATTTGTCCAATCTGTCACAAATGCACCGACAGTTGTTACAGATATATAATAAACGATAAACATAACAACCGCAAAGATAGGCAATGCCAAAATACGATTTGTTACAATTTTATCAATCTTATCTGATGTTGTTAATTGACCATGTTTAGCCTTCTTATAACAATCCTTAATAATCTTTGCAATGTATGTGTATCTCGCATCCGTGATAATGCTTTCACTACCGTCATCTAACTTTTCTTCTAATGGAGCAATAACCGCTTCATTCGCTTGTAAATTTAATTCAGTTAGAATTTTATCATCACGTTCTAACATTTTTACACTATAAAACAATGTTTTCTTTGTATCAACTTTTCCAGAAATTGTTGTAGCTAATTGATCTAATACAGTGTTAATATCCTGATTATAAATATTTTTTGCAGTAACATTTTGATGAGCAACAGCTTTGACCTGTTCCATTAACTCTGAAATTCCTTTATTCTTCAAAGCTGAAATAGGCATAATTGGGCATCCTAATTCTTTTGATAACTTTTTATAGTCAATGTGATCCCCACGTTTTTCAATGACATCCAACATATTTACTGCCACAACGACAGGAATTCCCAATTCCAATAATTGTGTCGTCAAATATAAATTACGTTCCAAATTAGAACCATCTACAATATTTAAAATAACATCAACCTGTTCATGAATTAAAAATTCACGAGATACAACCTCTTCTAATGTATAAGGTGATAAAGAATAAATACCAGGTAAATCAGTAATTGCAATTTCCTTATTTCCTTTATATTTCCCTTCTTTTTTCTCTACAGTAACCCCTGGCCAATTTCCGACAAATTGGTTAGCACCAGTTAAGGCATTAAACAATGTTGTTTTCCCACTATTAGGGTTTCCTGCTAATGCAATACGAATTGTCATATGTTCCTCCTTCTGTTAGTTTTGACTAACTCTTCCATAAAAAATAAATGCAGATTATTCAACTTCTATCATTTCAGCATCTGCTTTTCTAAGCGATAATTCATACCCTCTAACTGTAACTTCAATAGGATCTCCTAAAGGTGCTACTTTTCTCACATAAATTTCTACACCTTTTGTCACTCCCATGTCCATAATGCGTCGTTTTGTCGCACCTTGACCTGTTATCTTTTTGACAGTTACTTTGTTGCCGACTCCAACTTCTTTTAGATTCATTCATAACCCCTCCTATATCATAATTTTTTTTGCAAGTTCTTCTGAAATAGCAATCCTACTTTCTTTTATATTGACAATAACATTGCCATTAGATCTATTCACAATACGAATAGAACTTCCTGGGACAAAACCAAGATTGTTTAAATGATGTTTTATCTGAGGAGATCCCCCTACTTTCTTTATGATGTTTTCTTCATTAAGATTCGCAAATAACAATGGCATCATATTTTCCTCCTTTGTCCGCATAATTAGCATACGCTAATTCAATTTCAACAATAGTTAGATTTAGCTAACTTTTAGTTTCAATAAAAGAATACTCCTCTTCCATCATTTTGTCAATAGACGAAAATAAATTTTTGTAAAAAAAATCTCACTACGTATAGAGTGAGATTCTTTAAATATTAAACTAAAACGCTAAGAAATACATTAATAAAATATGTGCAATTAACATAACAATAGCTACAGGAATTTGTGAGAAAATAATTTTATATTTACTCTTTGTTTCCAATACTGCAGCAGGTAAGATATTAAAGTTAGCTGCCATAGGTGTCATTAATGTTCCACAATAACCGGCTGTTAATCCTAATGCTCCTACAACAACTGGATTAGCTCCTTGAGCAATCAAGAAAGGATAACCAATTCCTACAGTAATAACTGCAAAAGCTGTAAAACCATTTCCCATAACCATTGTGAATAAAGCCATACCCACACAATAAACAATAACAGCAACAAAATGATTTCCTTCAGGAATAATTGTACTTACACCTGCAGAAATAACCGCCCCAACTCCAGCAGCGGTAAATAATGAACCTAATGCTGCTAAAACTTGTGGTAAAATACTTGTTGCTCCTACATTGTCAGTTAAACGTATAGCGTCTTTTATAGGTGTTGACAACTTTGAGCGGAATAACAATAAAGCAATAATCAAAGCCACAATAGCACTAACACCAATTGCATTATTTGATCCCAAATCACTAAAAATTGTAGCAAATAATACTGACACAACAGCTAAAATAACTGGTGGAACAAATGATAAATATCCATATTTATCAGCATTTGCACGTGTTTCTTCTGGTGTTGGTGCATTTGTTGTTGATGGTTTTACCAATCCACCAAAAGTTAAAATAGCCATAACAACAATACATAAACCTGTAATCCAAGTCGGAATATAAGGTCCAATTATAAAAGGTGCAGCTAATACAAACCAGAAAATAGCTGTAGTAACTCTTTTTTCTGCATTTTTATTTTTTAAAGCACTGACTCCAACTAAAATAAATACCAAACCTATAATACTGTAGAAGATTTCAGCAAGAATCGTACTCTTAGTCCATTCAATTCCAAACATATTCTTTTCCTCCTTCTACTTCTTTTTGAAACGTTTCTTTAGTCTAGTATCATACCATAATGCATAAATAATACCCACAATAACAGATACTACTGCAATTGGAACAGATTGTAAAGCAATTTGATTTGCCGTCACTTCTGTACTCAAACCATTAGCTACAAAGATTTCATTCATTGTTGAAACAATTAATAAAGTTCCTGCAGACCCCATAAAACAGTTTTGTGCAAAGAAGTTTCCATAGTTTTCTGTTCCAGCTGCCATACCTTTAATTTCGTCTTCTGTTTCTTCATCAATTTCACCATAATTTGCAACAGCTGCAGCTTGTGCCATCGGATTAATTAACGGACGAATAAATTGTACATGTCCACCAACACGTAATGAAAAGGCAGAACATACTGTACGAACAGCTTGCCAAATAGCAAGTAAACGACCTGTTGTAACTCCATTCAAACTTTTAATAAAATCAACAGCCTTATCTTTAAGACCCATTCGTTCACACAACCCAATAACCGGTAATGTTAAAACGAATAATGTAGCATAACGATTTGTTAAAAAGGAAGATCCTAACGTAGATAAAATATCAACAACAGACATTCCACTTACTAAACCAGTAACAATCCCTGCTACAACAACGACAGCCAAGGTATCAACTTTTAAAATAAAACCAATAACAACAACTAAGATACCAATAAGCTTAATCGCATCTCCCATTTATATTACCTCCATTTCTCTGAATATACTAAGTATACCTTTATTAAACAATCGCTGTCAACTTTTTTATTAAGATAAG
>CAYSWW010000161.1:0-4846 GCA_964434915.1 uncultured Coprobacillus sp. | reverse complement strand
AAAATCCATTGACTTTATTTTTGAGTTTCTTACAATTAATGGCAGGAATTATGTCCCCAGTTATTTCTACCTTAATTATTGCAGGTTTTTTCTCATTAATTTTAACCTTAGGAACAAGTTTTTTTGGGTTGGATGCAACAACTTCAACGTACGCAATATTGTATAATATTTCTCAAGCCCCATTTTATTTTCTGCCAATCATGTGTGCGTATACGTCTGCAAGGAAGTTTAATGTAGAACCTCCTATGGCGATGTTATTAGCGGGAATTTTGTTATATCCAGGATGGGAAACTTTGGTCAGTGTGGGTAGTGAATCTGGATTTGTTTCTTATTTTGGTATTCCAGTGTATTTATGTTCATACGCTTCTTCAACATTACCTATCGTATTATCTGTTTGGGTAATGAGTAAAGTTGATGGGGTATTAAAGAGAGTCATTCCAAGTGTTATTCGTTATTTCTTGAAACCGGTTTGTTTAATTTTTATTATGTCAATTATCACATTATCTTTAACCGGTCCTTTAGGATATTTGATTACTGATTATATAGCTGTTGGAATTAATTTTATCAGAGAAACAGTACCATGGTTAACGGTTCCAGCTATCTACTTGTTCTCAGTAACACTTGGTGTTTTCTGTCCAGGTTTCCATTTGGCATTAATTCCAATTGCTACAACAAACTTAACAACATTAGGTTATGATGATGTTATTAATATGTGGTTTTTCTCAGGAACAACAGTACCAGGATTTACAGCATTATGGTTCTCATTGAAAACAAAGAGCATCAAAGGGAAAAATATTGGAATTCCAGCTACTATTTCAGCCTTATTTGGAGGCATCTCTGAACCAACAACATATGGTATTTTATATAAAGTCCCTGTACTTTATATTGTCAATATATTTGCCGGTTTTGTTCTCGCTGTTTACAATGGTATTGTTGGAACAAAGGCTTATGCTTATGGGGCTTATTATTTGACAAATTTACCGTTATTCTATTCAGAAAGTGATCCGGGAAACTTGTATAAAGCTATCATTGGTATTGTGATTGTTGCTGTCATTACATTTTTAGGTGTCATGTTTATAAAATGGGAATATGTTGATGATGAAGAAGGAACAGTGTCTCCTTTAGCAGTGAAGTTTTTTAAAAAACAGTGACAGGATAGAAGGGTTTGAAGGATGATTTCAGACCCTTCATAATGAAAAATGATGTCATAAAAAATTGTCACTTTATAAATAACTTAATCTAAGGAAAAAGTTGTGATATACTTTGTATATACGGAGGTTTTTTTATGACAAAAATGAGTTTAGATAGTCAAATCAAATCAATTTATCCAAGTCTAACGAAAACTGAAAAAAAGTAGCCGATTACACGCTTAAGCATTTAAAGTCTTTAAATACTCAAACATTATCAGAAATGTCTAAGGCGATTCATGTTGGTGAAGCAACGATTATGCGTTTTGTATATAAATTAGGATACGAAAGTTTAGCACAGTTTAAAGTTGAAATTATTAAAGAATCAATCAAAGATAAAGATGAGGAAGATGTGAACTCGGTGGAAAGGTTTGCCAAGTTAATTTATAAACTTATGATTGATACAATACAGGCGAATTCAAAAGACAAGATTGAAAAAGTAGCAAAACTTATTGAAAAAGCATCTCATGTCTATTTTTTAGGAAATGGGACATCGGGTTATTCTGCTGAGGTAGCTGCTTATCGTTTCTTTAGAGCAGGGGTATCATGTGAAAGCGTTACAGATGTTCATATGATGACAATGAAAGCAGCCTTATCTAAAGAAAATGAACTTGTTATTGCGATTTCACAAAGTGGAGATAATTCAAATATGATTGATGCAGTTAATTATGCTAAAAAAAATCATTGCCCTATCGTTATGATTACTGGAAGAAAATATAGTTATTTATCAGAGTTAGGAGATGTTTGTATTTTACATGCACCTATATCAATGGCAGACTCAAGTTATTATGGAGGGATTCTAGGAATTATTATTCAAGAATTTATTTTAGAGCTTATTTTTAAGGCTTATTCACAAAGAAATCCAGAAATTGTTGATGAAGTTCAACGTATTACCACAGTTTCAACAGATGTTTTCCATGAAGCTTTATATTATAAAGCGAGAAAGGATAAAAAATAATTCGATTGACAATACAAATGAGGTGTTGAAATTGATAGAAAAACGTGTTTTTATACCTTGTGATGATCATGATATACCGATGGTTATTACTTACCCACAATCAGAGGGATGTTTTCCTTGTATGCTTTTGTTACATGGATTTATGGCATATAAGGAAGGAGATGGATATCTTTTTGCAAAAACAGCACAAAAATTTGCAGAAGCAGGAATCGCAAGTGCTCGTATAGATTTCTGCAGTATGGGAGAGAATCGCTATTCACGTGTTCATTATGGTACAGAAATATGCATAAAAGAAACGAAAACAGCGTTTCATTATCTTCAGCAGGATGCACGTATCGATGAAAAACGCATTGGTGTTTTAGGTCATAGCATGGGAGGAAGAATTACCTTTTTGACTTCTGATCTTCCATCAAAATGTTTAGTAACTTTTAATGGTGCACTTAATGTTGATAGGCCAGGAACATTAAAGATGAAAGGTTTATCTGTTGAAGATATTAAAGAAAAAGGCTATACCATTTATCAGACCAACGATGGGCGTTTGGAATTGTTATTTCCAAAATTTGTAGAAGATTTACAGATTTGTTCTGATGCTATTTATCAATATCCAAATCCGATTTTGGTATATGTTGGAACAGATGATCCAACTCTTGATCCACAAGTGAGTTATGATTTTATAAAAAAAAGTCATTCAGATAAAGTGGCATTACTTGTTATCAAAAAAGCTAATCATACCTTTAATGCAAAGACAGGAGATTATACAAAAGTCTATGAATTGATAGAAAAGGTTATACAATGGTTAAAAATTCATTTACGATAGAAAAGAGAGGTGAAGAATATGCGACAATATGATCCGAAATTAGTCAAAATCATACAACAAAAAACATATGTTAAAAATGTTGATGGTGTTGATATAATAATGAAACCAGTTCCAGATGACGAAAGAAAACATGTTATGGATCCAAGAGTAGTTGAAACGACAAAAATTAAAATGAATGTAAAAGCTTTAAATCGTCATGCAAAATTCTCATTATATGGTAATCGTGTACGTCCGGATAAGGTCAGCTATGATATTACGACAACAAATGTCCAGGAAGATGAAGATTTAGTAAGAATCAATAATGATCATTATATTGATGTCTATACTTTTACGCCAGAACATTATGAGGGTCATATGCCAGTTTTAATTTATTTGCATGGTGGAGGATACATGACAGGGGATGTGGCAGAGTTTAGAATGGCCATGCGATTTGTCTGTGAACAATCAGGATGTAAGGTGATTTTCCCAGAATATTGTCTAGCACCAGAAAATCCTTACCCTGCAGGGGTAGAAGATTGTCATGCAATGGTAAAATGGGTTTATGAACATGCTGAAGAACTTGATATTAATCGTGATAAAATCATGGTTGGTGGAGATAGTGCGGGTGGTGGTTTAACCAATTCCTGTCTAATCTTAGATAAAGATTTACATCATATCAGTTATGCCTATGAATTTTATGCGACGTTTGATACAAATTTCGAAAAATATGAAAGTATCTATTCAGATGATTTGTTTCCAGTTGCTGAAGAACATAAAGTATATGCTCAAAATCGAATTGATAGAATTCGTTTTAGTGGTCAAACGGGAGATCTTTATTTACAAGGAAAAATATCTAAAAGTGAACCTATTGTTTCTATTTTATCAAGTGATGATCTCTCATGGTTACCACCAATGAGCGTTATTTGTGGAGAATATGATTTCTTACGTTTGTCTTCTGATGCTTTTGTTAAACGTGTAATTGCAGAAGGTATCAAGGTGAGATCTTTAAGGTATCTTGGGTGTGATCATGGGTTTATGGAGAAAGTAGGAATTTTACCACAAGCTGAAGAAGTTTTATTGGATATGGCAAATGTTTTAAAAAACTTATAAGTATAAATTTATTAAATACAAATATTTCAAAAAGCTTGAGATATTAAAAATACCCAAGCATTTTTATGTATAATATCGGTAAAGTAACCATAAGTATCAAAATTATATTTTATTAATAATCTGGCCTCTTTTTATTTTATTACCACAAGTGAAATTGACTTTTTCGTTTCCGTTGACCTGATTAGTGATAATAAATAATGTTGTGAGGTCATAACCAGACTCTTTGATGAATTCTCTATCAATTTTTAATAATTTTTGACCAGCCTTAACCTTATCACCTTGTTTTGTATAAATTTTAAATCCTTTTCCTTTTAATTTAACAGTATCCAATCCAACATGAACGAGGATCCCCATTTTATCATTTCTGCGCACAGCGAATGCATGACCTGTTGCATACATGACTTCTAATACCCCATTACATGGAGAAACAATAATGTTGTCTTCAAGTTCCATAGCAAGAGTTTGACCTAATAATTGTTTTGAGAATACAGGATCCTTGACTTCTTCAACTGGAAAAATATGTGCATTAGCAATTGCAACTAAATCAGTATCATCATATGTTTTTTCTTCTTTTTTGAATTTTGAAAATAATCCCATTTTTTGCCGCCTTTCATCAAATATCTAAAATTAATATCGGAGTAAAATTTTATAAAATAAAAATATTTTGGTGCTTTTCTTTATTTGTTATCATACCATAATTGCGATAATAAAAAAATATGAAATACGGATTTTTAAGAAGAAAAAAATAAAAGTGTATAAACAGTAATTGGTAAAAAAGTTATTGAAACAAATAGA
>CAYSWW010000160.1:0-4864 GCA_964434915.1 uncultured Coprobacillus sp. | reverse complement strand
AGGTGCCCGTACGGTTCGGGAAGGGACGAGGTCTTCTAGACTTCGCCTATTTCATCATTATCTCTAGTTTAACACATGCTATTTTAAAAAAGAAACAATATGCGCTATCCATCTATTTTATTTTTTCTCTTCAAACAGAATCAAAAAGCATTGATATAATCAACGCTCCAAAGTTCAAACGAAATTTATTATATCCCATTTATTTATAAATGGGAAGTACAAATTTCTTCTAAAATTTCAATTCAAAAGATGTCTCATTTTCTAAAAGTGCCAAAGCTTCAATTTCCATATCATCAATCCGAATATATCGAATACTCTTCATATAGCGCACTAAATCCTTGATATTTTCATCTTCTCCTTGAAAACAAGCCTCAACATGACCACTACTCAAATTTCGCACCCAACCTGTTAACTTTAACTGTTGTGCTTTTTGATAAACTGTAATACGAAACCCAACACCTTGAACTCTACCTTTAAAAATATAATGTTTTCTTACTTTCATTTCGCTCACATCCTTTCTTTTATCTTATCACACAACAAAAAAGAGCCCAAGCTCTTTTAATGTTTTTTCGCAAAATTCCAAGTATCTCTACACATATCTTCTAATGTTTTTTCAGCTACCCAACCAAGTTCTTCTTTGGCACGTGTTGGATCAGCATAACATATTGCAATATCTCCAGGTCGTCTATCTTTAATTTCATATTTCACTTTCACATCATTAACTTTTTCAAAAGTATGAACAATTTCTAAAACACTATATCCCTTTCCGGTTCCTAAATTACAAATATGAACACCAGGTTCTTGATATTTTTCAATTGCTAAAACATGTCCTTTGGCTAAATCAACAACATGAATATAATCTCTTATACCAGTTCCATCTGGTGTATCATAATCATTACCAAAAACACCTAAATAAGGCAATTCACCCATTGCTACTTTCATAATATAAGGCATTAAATTATTCGGAATTCCTTTAGGATCTTCACCAATCAATCCGGATTCATGGGCCCCAATTGGATTAAAATAACGTAATAATGTCACTGACATCTCTGGATAAGCATGTTGAACATCTGTTAAAATACGTTCCATCATTGCTTTACTTGTTCCGTAAGGATTTGTTGTTTCACCTAATTCACAATCTTCTGTTAAAGGCACGATTTGGGGATCACCGTATATTGTTGCACTTGAACTAAAAACTATATTTTTTACACCATAATTTCTCATCATCTTTGTTAAAATTAAAGTTGTCATTAAATTATTAGTATAATATTCTATTGGTTTCACCACTGACTCTCCAACAGCTTTAAAAGCTGCACAATGAATAATCGAATCAATATGATTTTCCTTAAAAACTTGTTCTGTTTTCACTTCATCTAAAAGATTAAATTCATAAAACTTCACAGCTTGACCAGTTATTTCTTGAATATGATCTAAAACTTCTGGTTTAGAATTAGAAAAATCATCAATCACAATCACCTGATAACCAGCTTGAATCAATTCAACACAAATATGACTCCCAATATAACCGGCACCACCGGCTACTAAAATATTCACTTTCCATTCCTCCTCAAATAATCATCAAAAATATTTCTAATCACATCTAAACTTGCAACCCCTTCATGCAATTTTTGATTTCCCTCAAAAAAACAAGGAACATAATAATAATCATATTGATCCGCAACTTGTGCCTGTTGCGATTCTTCAATCATTTCAATTGGGATATTCAAATATGCCGGATTTTCCTTATGAAGTTCTTGAATCCACTGCATTGCACGACGACAATGTGGACAATTTTCTAGATAAAATAGTTTCATTACAACATCCTCATCGTCTTGATAACTACCGGTGTTAATGGACAATCAGCATAATTTGTTGGCATATTAGCAATCTCATCCACAACATCCAAACCTTCTATGATTTTTCCAAAAGCTGCATATTCACCATCTAAATGTGAGGCATCCTGATGCATAATAAAAAATTGTGAACTAGCTGAATCTTTCACCATTGTTCTTGCCATTGAAAGAACACCTCTCGTATGTAATAAAGGATTATCAAAACCATTACTACGAAATTCACCTTTAATAGGAGCACATCGTCTTTCTTGCATATTTTCATCTACGCCTCCACCTTGAATCATAAAGCCATTTATAACACGATGAAAAATCAATCCATCATAAAAATGCTTTTCAATTAAATCAACAAAGTTTTTCACTGTAACCGGCACAATATCAGGATAAAGCTCTCCTTTCATACAACGTCCATCTTTCAATTCAATTTCAAAATTTAATTTTTCCATATTTAATCCTCTTCTTCATTTTCAATTAATCGATCATGATCAACCATCATAGTTGATTCCTTACGCTTGTTCAAATAAAACTTTATACCTAAAATCAAAACAATTAATCCAATACACGCTAATAATATATAGCCAATTTTTTGCATTTGCTTAAATTGATAAGCAACTGCAACTGTCAAACATAAATTCAAAATCAATAATGCACCTGTTGTTTTGGTATGCTTATTATAAAGACAGTTTAAAGCTAAAGCATTCGATAAAAATAATACAATAATTAATGCCACTTCCATATTTTACCCTCCTGTATTTATATCATATCATCTTTTTTTAGAAATTTCATCACAATTATACTGTAACCGTTTCCAATTATTTTTTTCTATGTTAAAATAAAAGAAAGAAATCTTAGAAAAGGAGCGTGATATACATGAGAACTTATCACTCAAACGAAATTGGAAATGTTGTTGTGTTAGGTCACTCTGGGAGTGGCAAAACTAGCGTCATAGAAGCAATGGCTTACCGCGCTGGTATTACAAATCGCATTGGGAGGATAGAGGACGGAAATACGCTTAGTGATTATTCACCAGAAGAAATCAAAAGACATTCATCCGTTGGCTTATCTGTTATCCCCTTAGAATGGAATGAATGTAAAATCAATTTATTGGATACACCAGGTTCATTTGATTTTACCGGAGAAGTTGAAGCTGCTTTAAAAGTGGCCGAAAGTGCTTTGATTGTTGTTCCGGCAACTGAAGGTATTAGTGTCGGAACAAGACAAGCGATGCATAAAGCTGCTGATAAAGCAAAAATGATCTATATTAGTGGTTTAGATTATCCTAATGCTGCATACAAAGCCAAACTAGAAGAATTAAAAATGACTTATGGTAAGGCAATTGCCCCTATTCAAGTTCCAATTATGGAAGGCAATAAAATGGTTGGATATGTTAATGTTGCAAAAATGGAAGGTCGTTATTTTGAAGGAGAACAAACATATCCTTGTCCTATTCCAGATGATATGTGGGATGAAATTACACCTGTCAAAGAAATGATTGATGAGGCAGTTGCGAATACAAATGATGAATTATTAGAAAAGTATATTAATGAAGAACCATTTACAAAAGAGGAAATTTCATGGGCTTTGAGACAAGGTGTTATTAATAAGACTTTAATTCCTGTTTTATGTGGTACAAATCAAATAGGTATTCAAATTGTTTTAAATTCAATGGTTTCTTTCTATAGTGCTGCAGGAGATATGGTGAATTCAATGATTGTGAAGAATGAAGAAACAGGTGAAGATGACTTAATTGGATTTAATGAAGTTTTACCACTTTCATTGTTCATTTTTAAAACAATTGCCGATCCGTTTGTTGGTAGAATTTCTTTATTTAAAGTATGTACAGGTTCTATTCAATCAGGTATGTCTTTATATAATGTTAATAAAAAAGAAGTAGAAAGAATTAATAAACTCTATGTTATGAAAGGAAAAGAACTGATTGAAATAGATTCTTTAAATGCCGGGGATATTGGTGCTTTAACAAAGTTATCATTTACGCAAACGAATGATACATTATGTACTCTGGATTATCGTATTATTTATGATCCAATTGCATTCTCACAACCTTACTATGGTAAAGCAATCAAACCAATTGGTAAAAGTAATGAAGAGAAAATCACAGCAGCCCTTGCCAAACTATTGGAAGAAGATAAAACATTAAAATTTGAAAATAATCCAGAAACTAAACAACAATGTATTTATGGTATTGGTGATATTCATCTTGAAACAGTTATTTCAAAATTAAAAGAAAGATTTAAAGTTGAAGTGACTTTAGAAAACATTATTATTCCATACAGAGAAACAATCAGAGGAAGTGTGACACAACGTTACAAATATAAAAAACAATCTGGCGGTCACGGTCAATATGGTGATGTTGAAATTACTTTTGAACCTACACATGACTACTCTACTCCATTTATATTTGAAGAAAAGATTTTTGGTGGGGCAGTTCCAAAAGCTTATTTCCCTGCCGTAGAAAAAGGACTTGTTGAAGCAACAAAAACAGGTGTTCTTGCTGGATATCCTGTGCTTGGTATTAAAGCAACATTGATCGATGGATCTTATCATAGTGTAGATTCATCAGAAATGGCCTTTAAAACCGCAACAATCATGTGTTTTAAAGAAGCTATTCCTAAAGCTAAACCAGCTTTATTAGAACCATTTGTTACTTTACATGTCTATGTAGATGAACATTATACAGGTGATATTATGAGCAGTTTTAATAAAAAACGTGCTCGTGTTGTTGGTAGCGAATTACTGGATGACGGTATGATTGTAATCACTGCTGAAGCCCCTCAATCAGAAGTGATGAATTATGCTGTTGATTTAAGGTCTATGACCCAAGGTCAAGGATTCTTTGATATGGAATTCTTAGGCTATGAATTCGCACCTGATCATATAACAAATCGAATTATTGAAAGTCATAAAGAGTAGGAAACTATAGGATAAACGCATGAAATGCATTTTAATAACAGATAGCTAATATTGGCTATCTGTTATTGCTTCCTTCAGAAATG
>CAYSWW010000159.1:0-4874 GCA_964434915.1 uncultured Coprobacillus sp. | reverse complement strand
GTCAAAATGAAGAGAAATCCTGTTGAATATACTCAGTGACACAAGATTTCTTGTCGGTGATACCAATGGTGGTAACGATAACAAAACCAGCACAATTGAAACGATCTTAAGTGGCCAGGCTCTGAGTCCTACTTGTTTGTGCTTGAAAAACTGACGGCGGCCTACAAATATTTAGGATATTCTATATAGAGTAGAATGACCTACTCATCTCCACGTACTTTGTAGTATACCACTTTTTTATAGGATACTACAAAAACGATTGGAGAAATAATTTTAATAAAATGTTTGTGTCCGACCGACAAAGGCGGACGGAAATGGAGGAAATCATGGATAATTTATTAGCAAAAGAAAATAAACACATTGAAGTTGGTGAAGTTGATTATATGGGAAAATATAGAATGGATCAATTGTTTAAGTGTTTTGCTGAAATTGCGACAGTTAATGCAATCAAACTAGGCTTATGGAGTCAGGATATGATGCAGTCTTATGGATGGGTTGTGGCTAAACAATCTTTACATTTAGATGAGCCTATTCAATGTGGAGATCATATTGAAATTTCAACATTACCAGGCAAACCAACATTTGTTAGTTTTCCAAGATATTATTTTATTCAAAAAGAAGGACGGACAATAGGATACTGTTCTTCAATTTGGACATTGATTGATTTACGTCGTAGACGTATTGTTTCATTGAAAAGAGAGGGTATTCACATTCCCGAAATAGATCATGATGTTGTTTTGACGGAACCAAAAAGTATAGAAATGAATATTCCAATGACTTATGTCACAACAAGAAAAGTATGTTATAGTGATGTGGATACAAATCAGCATATGAACAATACTAGATATATTCAGTGGGCTTTAGATGCTATTGATTATTCGATTCATCAGGATTATGATATGTGTGATATCACAGTTCAATATAAAAAAGAAATTCCACCTTTAACAGAAGTACAACTCTATTTAGGAAAAGATGGTCTAAGATATATTGTGGAAGGTAAAGATCAAGATAATGAATTCTTTGCTTTGGAGATTCTTTTTACTCAAAGAAAGAGATAATCCCAAATGTTTTCATAATTTGAAAACATTGAGGACTAAAATATGCTAATATATATGCGTCCCAAATATCTAAAGAGTATTCGTTTTCCCGTATTAGAATACAAGATATGGAAATGCTACCTGAAAAGGTGGTTTTTTCTTTTATACAATCTTTTTTATGTGTATAATAGTTGTCAATGGGGTGATGGATATGAAAGAATTGAGTATACCATGCATTTATGATCAAGGGAAATTGATCGGTTATGGAGGAAATCAAGAATGGTTTATTGATGATTGGGCCAAGAAGGCTGGATGTGCCAGTGTATTAGGAAGTAATATGTATGCTTATTATCTTGATATGCAAAATTTTGAGTTGAAAGATTTTTTAATGATTATGGAAAAGATGTTTGCATATATGACACCTGGTTATATGGGATATCCATATTTATATAAATTTGCTCGAACTTTTGTAAAAGTTATGGCTACAGAGGGATGTACTTTGAAGCCAGTTTATCAGAAAAGGTCAAAAAATTACAAGCAGGCAATTACCTATATAATTAATGCCTTGAATGAAAATTATCCAATTGCTATGCTTATTTTACATCATCGTGCAAAGGAATTAGAAGATGATAATTGGCATTGGATATGTATTAGTGGATATCAGGAAAAGGAATATGGATATGATTTGATTTTTTCTGATTGTGGGGAACGTCGAATGATTGATGCCAGGATTCTTTTAGATACTCATCCATATAATGTTTATAAAATGGTCTATTTGAAAAAAGATCATGTTAAGTAGAAACATGAGTGTAGAATTTATTCATCAAAATAGAGAGCATAATAAAGAGCCTCTACCAGTTATGAATTATAATTGAGTAGATGTATAAAAGTCAAGTTAATTTTCCCCAATTTGTTGCATTTAAGATTCCTCGCTTTTTCTAGGATTGAGTTTATCTTTTATCCTGTAGGATGGACCATTGATATTAAACAAATATGAATAGTGAAGAATTCTATCCAGAATAGCCTTTGTTATCATTTCATCTCCTCCCAATATGTCAGGCCATTTATCAAATGTAATATTGCTTGTAAAGATAGTTGATCTTTTTGTATATCTTGCATCTATCAGCTGAAAAAATAATTTTGATTCTAATGATGATATTTCATTAAATCCTACCTCATCAATTATGAGTAGTTTATATTTATAGAATAGTTTTATCTTGCGTTCTAGTGTTCCTTCATTATATGCTGTTTTCAATATATTTATCAGTTTATTGAATTTAATAAAATAAACACTGTTTCTTCTTATGGCTACTGAATACCCTATGGATATTGCCAAATGTGTTTTTCCAGTTCCGGGATTTCCTATAAACACCACATTTGTCACTTCTTCATAAAATGTTGATTCTATAATTGATCTTATTTTTTCTTCTTTTATGCCTGGCTGAAAATCAAAATCATATTCATCGACTGTCCTTAGAAAAGGAAATGCTGCTACTTTAACGTTATATAGTCTATTGTTCTCTTCCTTGGCCAGAACTTCCTTATTTAGTATTTTATGAATGCCTTTGAGTTTTGTTTCTGATACACTATCGATTTTAATCAGAATCTTTTCTTTAATTTGTCTTTCTCCAACACTCCCGATGGCTGTGATATGCTTATTACTATCGTCAAGGCTTTTGTTGATAAAGAAAACTTTGATTCAATAATCATTGCTGCCGAATCTACTTCTGTTTCTGTATATGACTACCATGTCTGTGCCTATTTGACCGATCAGTTGTCTATAGTCAACGCTTCTGTAAACACATATTCTGTAAATGCCAAATCCATTGCTAACTATAAGAAATCTTATATTGAAATGGAAAAGTCTGACCCTGGCGATGCTTTTTTGATTGCTGATTTTGCTCGTGTTGGTCGCTGCAACAAGCTTTGTCCTTTTAGAGCTGCTCAGCATATCGCTATTAAGCGGCTGACTCGGGAACGTTATCATCTTGCTGAGCAGCTTATCAGAGAAAAGAACTATGTCCTTAACAACATCTATTTAAAGGTATCTGGCCTTATGACTTTGCCTAGAAAGGATTTGCTCTTCAGTGATAATTTTTCTGCTTCTAACAGCCGATTCCTGACTGAATACACTTCTCCTTTTGACTTGTCTGAAAGACCTTTAAATGAAATCGTTGATTATTTCAAATCAACCTCTAAAAATAGATGTGATGATTATGACAAAATTGCTTCTCTTTTTGACAAGGCTATCCGCTTATCCTACAGGCTTGATAAAGCTGCATATAATCCAATTACCATCTCTATTACCGCTTCTATCAATCTGATTCAATGCATTGAAAATCAAATCAAAATGATAGATAAGGCAATCGAGAAAGAAATGAAAGGTCTTTATCCCAATGAATATCAATGCTTGATGTTCATAACCGGTATTGGCCCCATTTTTGCAGCGGGTATACTTTCTGAAATTGGTGATATTTCTTATTTCAAAAATCATGCTTCATTAGCTAAATATGCCGGCTTTCACTGGAAGAAAAACGATTCAGGCAAATTTACTGCTGATGAAAAACATTCAGCCAGCTCATGTAATAAATATTTAAAATATTACATAACTCAGGTAACTCAAATGTCTGTGATGCACGGCTTTGATTATACCTCTTCTTTTATCGCAAGAAGTATAATGAAGCAACGACTCACAAACATTGTAGAGCACTCGTCCTTACATCAAGAAAACTAGTTCGTCTAATTTATGTCTTGCTACGTGACAATAAATTATATGTTTCTGTGTCTCATGACACAGCGTCAGAGTAATTTGTCAATTTCATAAATTTTAACACTGTTCTTTTTAGTGTGCACTTTTTTAGATGTTCATTTATGTTTTATCTAAACATTTTTTTATTTATTAGCTTGACATATTACCGAAAGACTCGTATTCATAATTCTAAGCATGTTTTAGGTCTTGTTTTGACTTATTACGTGAATTATGGCCTTTCATTACGTAAAACTGCTTTGATCTTTTACGAAGTTCATGATATAAAGATTTCTCATCAAACTATCGCTAATTATGCCCAGGCTGCCAGCCATCTGCTTTTTCCTTGGCTGGATAATTTTAAGCATGATCTTAATGCCTATCATTGTGGCGATGAAACATATGTCAAGGTTCTAGGTAAAAAAGCCTACGTCTTCTTCATGTGTGATGTAAAGAAAAAGATTATCACTTCATTTAAGATATATATGAAGCGTGACATATTCAGCGCTATTGATGCTTTTTACTCAGTTATTAGAAAATTCAAAGAAATTCCTGAAGATCTTGAATTCGTAACTGATGGAAATCCAATATACAAAGCATCTCAACAGTATTTTCAGCTCAAACGTATATTTTTCAAGGTTACACAGGTGATTGGACTTACGAATGATGATCCTGTTTCAAAGGAACATCGTCCTGCCAAGCAGATCATTGAGCGCTTGAATAGAACATCCAAGTACTCATATGCCGTCAAAAATGGTTTCAATTCACTTGAAGGAGCCAATGACTTCATGTGCCTGTTCACGACATACTTTAACTTTCTAAGAAATCATACAAGTCTAGGATACAAGCCACCAGTTCAGTTAGATTGTCTTAAAAAAACTCATAATATGTCAAACAAATGGAACATACTGCTAGATGAAGCATTGAATGACTACATAGAATCAACTATGGAATTCTAGTTATGAATAAATTTCATTTTTTCATAACTTATTTGACACTACCTTTTATGAATTTTAGGATAAACGCATGAAATGCATTTATCCTATCAACATACCTATGATTCATTGATTCAATGTATGAATCTGTTTTCT
>CAYSWW010000158.1:0-4952 GCA_964434915.1 uncultured Coprobacillus sp. | reverse complement strand
CGGCAACAAAGTCTGCTGTCTTCGCAATGCTTCCGACTTTATTAAAAACATCAATCGCTATTCGTGTTTATTCAATAGTTTACCAACTTTCTGCACGCATTTTCTATTAATTGCGTGATTATAATATGGCATTAATCGATAAAATTTACAACTTTCATATTTAAAATAATTTGTTTTCATTTCCTTTACCATCATGTGAGTTTCATATTCACATTTTGTGGAGTTTTTGTATAGTTGGTATTTATAAATTAGGTAATTCTTTTTTCTTCTTTTCAAATTCTTCTTGACTGATAATCCTCATGTCTAACAATTCTTTTAATTTTTTAAGTTCTTCGTATGGATCAGTTGCATTGTTTGATTCATTAGATACAATAGGTGTTTCTTCTAGCTGTTTAAAAAAGATATTTAAACATGCTATTGTTTGTTGTGCTTTACTATATGCATCAGTATATTTCTTTTTTGACGTTTTTGTTTCTTTTTCTATATAGGTAATCATAATACTTGGAAAAAAGAAATTATTTGTACTAATTTGTAAAGCCATTGAATCAACAGATCGTTTTGTTTTACGCGTTGCAGTTAAAGCACCAAGAACACCACCAGTTGGACCTGCTATTGCAGAGCCTATAATTGTGCGACCAATTCCACCAGATGCAATTGATAAATCATTTTCAAACAAATCGTAATCCAATAATTCATCATATGCAAAAATACATTCTCATGGTTTCATAGCATATTCTATAGCTATAGATATACCAGCTGTGTATAATGCCATCATTCCTTTTGCAATTTTTTCTACCTTTCCTGATTTTTTTATATTAAATGATATTGTTTAGATAGTGTTATGATAGAAAGTAATCGTTGCATCATGTTGATAACGATGATTTAATATATCCTGTTCAATAATATGAGCAATTTCTTCATGTTTTTTTACTTTTTCTCTCTATTACTTCATTTCTTGGAAAATATATAATTTATCTCAAAGTGATGTTGATGCAAATGTTGTAATTGATGAATTATTAAAAGTACATCAAGAATATCTTCTTCAATTTTTTAATAAAGAAAATCATTGAAGACTTTATACAAAAGAGCATAGAGTCTTTTTGTCTATTAAAAAATAATTTTTAGTATTGAAATTAGAAAAAAGATATGTTATTATATGGAAGCAACTGATGGAGACATACTCAAGAGGCTGAAGAGGCGCCCCTGCTAAGGGTGTAGGTCGGGAAACTGGCGCGAGGGTTCAAATCCCTCTGTCTCCGCCATTATTATTGCCCTTGGCAGAGTTTGTATGTTATTGGTCTGGTAGTTCAGTTGGTTAGAATGCCGCCCTGTCACGGCGGAGGTCGCGGGTTCGAGTCCCGTCCAGACCGCCAATGAAAAAAGTAAGTTATCCTTTCTGGATAACTTTTTATTTTTGTTCTTGAATATAAGCATACATAATTGCAATAACAGTTTTAGCATCAACGATATCACCATTTAATACTTTTTGATAAGCTTCATCTAAATTCATTCGAATGATATCGATCATTTCATCTTCATCACCATCCAATGAATCCTCTACTTCTTTAAAATCAATTGCTTTATATAGATAGAGCCATTCACTGGTATAGCCTGGTGAAGGCAAAAATTTAGTAATAAATTGCATATCTTGAGCACGACAGTTTGTTTCTTCTTCTAATTCACGAAAAGCACAACTTTTAGGATCTTCATCTTTCTCTAATTTGCCAGCTGGAATTTCTAATGTTTCAATGCGATTAGGATACCTAAATTGTTTAACTAGTAAAATCTGATAATCTTGAATGGCTAAAACACAAACACCACCATGGTGATAAACAACTTCTCTATAGGCATGATGACCATTTTCACATTCTACTTCTTCTCTTGTAACAGTCATAATTTGGCCGTCATATATTAATTCTCTCTTTATCTCTTTTTCCACTTGTTTCACCTCATCATTATTGTACTAAACCACTGTACAGTAGTCCAATTTTTTTATATATTTTCTATAATTTTTATTTATTCTTGTTTCATTTGATGGCTTATTATACTTTAATTGTTATATTATTTGTAAAAGCTTTATCTAGGCTCTATAGAGGATAATTTTTGGATGAAATGATTTATCTGGATTTTCATGATTTTTATGAAAATAAAATTGACTTTTTTGTTGATCGTTATCAGTCATTGATTTCAGAACTCTATCATAAGGAATGGGTGGTCTATTCAAAAGAATCATTTGGAAACAATCAGGTTGTTTTTAATTATATAGGGAGATATTCTCATCGAGGCGCTATTTCTAATTCTAGGATAAACTATGATAGTTCATCTCATAACGTTATCTTCAAATATAAGGATTACAGAGATGAAGGTAAACAAAAGAGATGACATGAGATGCAATAGAATTTATCCATAGATTCATGATGCACATATTGTCATCTTATGGTTTTATGAGTAACAGCAATCGCAAAAAGTTGCTCCCTAAATGTCGATCCCTTCTGAATCAGAAGATGACAATGATAATATATTAGAAATTGTTTTAAGTTTATTATGTAGTATATCATAAACTTAATATTCTAATATTGATATAATATGCTTTTTATTTCTTTATCTTAAAATTGAAACACGAACAAAAGTTTTAATAAAAGAAAAGAAAGTATGCGGGGGAGCACACTTTCTTTTTTCTCTATTATTTACACGTTAGGGTGATAATAGGGGGGTATGATTAAGCGAATACCACTTAACATATATATTATACCAAATTATTTTATGTTGTAAAGGCTTTCAGAAATATTTTTTGAATTTAATTATACAATCTTAGAAATGGAAAATATAAAAAGGGTGTGTCTATATATTGTTTTTATGCTATGATAGGGTAGAAAGTGGTGATAAGGTTGAAAAAAATTGTGATAGATGATAATCATGCTCATCAAAGAATAGATAAGTATTTAAAAAAGTTATTATGTCAAGCACCACCACAATTGGTTTATAAGATGCTGAGAAAAAAAGATGTAAAAGTGAATGGGAAGAAAGTAAAAGAAAACTATATTGTTGAAAGTGGCGATGTTGTGGAGTTGTTTTTATATGAAGATAAATTTCAGGAATATACAAAGCCTCAAACAATTTTAGATTTAAAAATTGAATTTGATGTGCTTTATGAAGACCAAAATATTCTAGTTGTTTCAAAGCCAGCTGGATTATTGGTTCATGAAGATATTCATGAAGATTTTAATACACTTGATCATCAAGTCTTAACTTATCTTTATCAAAAAGGTGAATATGATCCGCATGCTTCTTTAGGTTTTACACCTGGACCAGTTCATCGCTTGGATCGTAATACGAGTGGAATTGTTATTTTTGGTAAAACAATGCGAGCTTTACAAGATTTAAATGAGATGATGAAAAAACGTCATTGTATAGAAAAAACATATTTAACCATTTGTAAAGGATATATGCCTTCTTCTGATTTGGTTGATTATGTTAAAAAAGAAAGCGAACAATCGTTAATGAAGATTGTTTCAAAAGATACACCTAGTGCATTAATGATGCACACACTTGTGGAAAATATTCAATCGAATGATAAATATTCTTTATTAAAAGTACAGCTTATAACAGGACGAACACACCAAATCCGCATTCATTTAGCAAGTGTTAATCATCCAGTAATTGGTGATAGTAAATATGGAGATTTCGAATTGAATCGTATGTTGAAAAAAAGTTATCATCTTCATCACCAATTTTTGCATGCTTATTCAATCAAATTTGTTAAATCAATAGGTAGTCTGAAATACTTAAAAGATCTGGTTATAACTTGCCCATTACCAGAGAATCTGCATCATATAAAAAAATCTTTGTTTGCGAAAATCAACTAGGAAAGTGTATCAAATTATTGTATAATAGTCATAGATATACGGAAGGAGAACTTATATGAAATACTATATTGGAATTGATTTAGGTGGGACAAACGTACGTACTCTTTTAGTAGATGAAAATGGTCAATCATATAGTGAAGTGAGAGATTCTACAGAAAGAGAAAAAGGACCTGATTACGTTTGTGCAAAGATTGTTAGACAAATCGAAAGCTTGGATTACAGCGCATGTGGTGGATTGGGTAATGTAGAAGGAATTGGTATTGGTGTACCGGGTCCTGTAGACACTGAGAAAGGTATCATGATCATGGCAACAAATTTGCCTGGATTTGAAAATTATCCAATTAGTGAAAAACTTTCAACACGTTTTAACTTACCGGTTTTTATTGATAATGATGCCAATGTTGCTGGATTGGCAGAAGCTCTTTTGGGTGCTGGTAAAGGAAAACCTACTTGTTATTATGTAACAATTTCAACTGGTATTGGTGGGGCTTTTATTGTGAATGGTCAACTTGTATCAGGTGGAAGAGGACATGCTGGAGAAATTGGAAATATTATTGTGAAAAATAATGGATATAAACATGGTGGATTGAATCCAGGGGCTGCTGAAGGTGAATGTAGTGGAACGGCAATTACTCGTAAAGGTAAAGAAATTTTAGGTGATGAAAAAGTTGCTCATGCTGGTGATGTCTTTAGATTGGCTGATGAAGGAGATATCAAAGCACAAGGTATTGTTGATGAATGTATTGGTCAATTAGCAACATTATTTGCTAATATTGCTCATACTGTTGATCCACATTGTTTTGTTATTGGTGGAGGAGTTATGAAATCTAAGAAATATTTCTATGACAAATTAGTTTTACAATTTAACGCTAAGATCCATGTTGGGATGCGTGGACATATTCCTCTATTAGAAACTGAAATTGAAGATTGCGGAGCAATTGGTGCTGCAATGCTTCCTATGTCACGTTTGAAATCATAAATGATAAAGGGTTTGAATCCAATGTCATTAAGTTAAGATGACAATATTTAACCAGGAATTATATGAAAATATATTTTTCCTGGTTTTTTAATATCTATTCAAGCTAA
>CAYSWW010000157.1:0-4957 GCA_964434915.1 uncultured Coprobacillus sp. | reverse complement strand
CAATGTTTGTGATTATTCATAAAATTAATCCTGTGAAAATTATGAGAGAGGATAACTAGATATGTCGTAGAACTTTCAAACTGTATGACTTTCATTGATTTAGAAAATCGAAAATCAAGAAAAGAAGACAAGCTATACGGGTAGGAGAAGAAAAGAGTTATACAGAAATATCACCTTTACGTTAATATGAAGTTGTTCAAGCTATATTATATAACGGAAAGGTGATAAGTATGGCTCAAAGCACATACGAAATGGATGTGTAAATTTTATAGATGGATTGATTTCGAGTGTTTTTTGTTGCATATGATTCTGTTATATGCGCTGTTAAAATATGATCGTACTTATATTCATCGTTCTTAAAGTTATTAAAAGTTTGCTATTATACGTAGATGTAAAAAACAAGCAATAGTTTTTTAATGAACACTATTACTTGTTTTATAAATGTTTTTATCTCTTTTATTACATATTATTTGTCAATATATTTTTTAATTAAGCCAAGTCCTATTGGATAAGGTCCTGTGTGTACACCAATAGTTGCTCCAATTTGACGAACAAAAACATCATCGTCAAAATTTGGAAATGCTTCTTTTAAAACAGATACAAAGCTCTCTTTAAATGTTTTCCCTTCATCTAAATCATATCCATATCCAATGATAAAACGATATTCGTTTATATGCGCTTGAATTTCTTGTAAATATGCTACTGCTTGTTCAATAACTTTTGCCTTTGATTTTTTTCTTCCTCTAGTAATACCGTTATTAAATATTTCTCCTTCTTTTAATAATATGATTGGTTTAATACCTAGTGTTCCAGCAGCAATACCGGATAATTTTCCTACACGACCTCCATGAATGAGATAATCCATGCTTCCTATTGTAAAAAAGATTCTGCCACTTTCTTTAATTTCATTAATAAATGTTACAGTTTCTTCAAATGAAGCAC
The DNA here is from genome assembly GCA_964434915.1 of uncultured Coprobacillus sp. Lineage (GTDB taxonomy): Bacteria > Bacillota_I > Bacilli_A > Erysipelotrichales > Coprobacillaceae > CAYSWW01. The sequence goes on along the minus strand of CAYSWW010000157.1, from coordinate 4,015 downwards.
CACTATTCTTTTTGGCAACAGCTTCTTCTACCAACATTCCTTGTAATATCGTATTCACTGTAGCATCAATAACAGCAATTTTTGCTTCAGGATAGTCATCTAAGAGAATCTGACGTGCATTAATTGCTGAATTGTATGAACCGGAAAATTTTGTACTAATGCATATACAAATGATATCAATTTTTTGTTTGACAAGTGGAGTAAATACATCTAAATAATCTTGAATTGAAGGCATTGATGTTTTTGGAAATTTTTTGGGGTGATCTACCATATATTGGTAAAAATCACGAATATCGATTTCTTCAATTTCTTTTTGATAAGTTTGTCCATCAATTGAAATATAAAAAGGTACTACTTCTACATCTAGTTTTTGTATGATTTCTGAAGTTAAATCGCAAGAACCATCTGATATAATCTTATACATTTTCTTACCTCTTTTCTGATATAATTTTATTTTACTAAACTGCTTTTCATTAGTACAGCATTTTTTATATTTTTTCAGATTTTTGTTGTATAAAAAACTGCAAAATAATTTCATCTTACAATCATTTCTCATTAACAACTATATTTATCTAAAATTCTTGGTATGTTCTATTGTCCATGATATGTTGGAGTCTTTCATTACAGTCAAACCATATCCTATTGCATTTTGTTTTTCAACAGGCATTTTAAAATCATAAGTTCCTTGAGAAATAGCATATCTTAATACTGGTTCATCTTCAAAAACATGCTATTGCTTCACCGGCTTTAACTTGTTCAAACATTGAAGTTGAATTTTCAACAACAATATTATTACCATATTCATCAGCATGTGATTGAGCTATAGATAATCCTTTTCATCTGATTCTAATGCAATCACAGTAACATCAAATCCTTGATCTTCAGCGTGGCAGTCAATATCTCCATATCTACACCTGCCAACTTACCATCTATTTCCATTTCAAATGGTGGGTAAGTCACATCAGTTCCAATGTTATAAACTTTAATTCCAGTATCATCTCTATAATCACCACATCCAACTAAGTCAAGAGCCATCGTACCTGTTAGAACTCATTTTAATCATTTTCCTTTTTTTTTCTTTCCCTTAAGTTTTTGGTAGTGTCAAAAATAGTTAGTTTATTTAATGCATAAATGAACTATAAACTCCATTCTACCTTGGTTTTTATATATTTTGATTAATTCCCCCATGGAATTAATATATAAACTTAACCATTTTATATACAAAAAAGGTAATACCCTCTATAATTATTGTAAGCGACCAAACCATAATAACTGGAGGAATATTACCATGGTTAAGATTATATTATCAATTATTTATAAAACATTAATCGTAAATTTCTTTTTTAATTTGAATGCTTACAGAAGATATAAGGTCTGTGAAAAGACTTTTTCTACTCAAAAAAACTATTTTCAGCAGGTTGTTCGTAAATGTCCTTATTGTGCTCATAAACTTACTCTAATCAAGAAATCATTTTGCTATATATAAGTGCATGAATCCAAAATGGTCTCACTATAAATTTGAACTGAAAAGCTTTCCAAAGAAAATAAAGCAAAATCCACCTGCTTTTTCCTTGGCTGGATCATTTTAAGCATGATCTTAATGTCTATCATTGTGGCGATGAAATATATGTCAAGATTCTAGGTAAAAAAGCCTATGTTTTCTTCATGTGTGATGTAAAGAAAAAGATTATCACTTCATTTAAGATTTATATGAAGTATGACACATTCAGTGCTATTGATGCTTTTTAATCAGTTCTTAGAAAATTCAAAGAAATTCCTGATAATATTGAAAAAAGTCACACAAGTTATTGGACTTACGAATGATGATCCTGTTTCAAAAAAACATCGTCCTGCCAAGCAAATTATTGAACGCTTAAAACAAACAATTTGTTCTAATTATTAGGTAGATGTAGAATATAATCGTAATAAAAGTGGAAAACTTAAAACAATTGTTAAAACTATTAAAGGGCTAGAACTTAATATTTTAAAAATTAATTGTGATTTAATTGTTTATAATAGAGAAGAGTGTTTAGAACAAGATAACTTAATCGCCATTGAAATGAAAAAAGTAAAAGATCAAAAACGTCTAAAGCCAATGATAAAGACCGATTAAAATGCTTAACTAAAGATAGTTTTGATGATGTATGGGCTTTTGATGGAAAATCACTCCCTGAACATGTCTATCGCTATATTATTGGGATATATTATGAGATAAATTATAATGGGTGTGAAACTAAGGCGTGCTTTGCATGGAGAATATCATATATTCTCTTATGCGATGCAAAGGACGCTTTAGTTTGATTGTACGAAATCGCAAGATTTTCGTGCAAGAAAACGTTAGTTTCACACCCATTGTACGAAGGAGTACCGTAGGTGCGATTTCGTACAATAAAAGAGAAATAGAACTAGAATGTTATTATAAAGGCAAATTAGAATTGACAGAAATTGTAAAAAGTAAAATAGAGATTATACTTATAAATTTAATATAAAAAAATTGGGAGTATTGCATAAGCAAAAAATCACCCAATTTATTAAAATAGATAACTAAAGGAATCGTGTAGTAATTGTATCTATTGAGACAAAACATTAGATATATATAGATTAATGTCTGATTTTTATAGATAAATTGCAGTGAATCTTTCTAAGGTGCGATGGCAATGCATCAAGTAAACAACAAAATGGCTTTAAAACCCTTATTTTATAAGGTTTCGGATTTTTCAAAAAGTTAATTTCAAACAAATACGAAGGAATATTCAAGATTATCTTGGATCTTTTTTGTATTTTTTAATGAAATAAGAGTAAGTTAGTTATATAATAAAGTAATTAATAAAATTTTAAATGAAGAAGGTGATATTATGAATGATATGATTGAAAATAATGAATTAATTATTTTTGAAAATGGAGAATTAAAATTAGAAGTTAAAGTTAGTCATGATGATAATACTGTATGGTTAACTTTAGATCAAATGAGTGAATTATTTGATAAAAATAAATCAACTATTTCTAGACATATATCTAACATTTTTAAAGAAGGAGAATTAGATGAAATTAGTTCAGTTGCAAAAAATGCAACACAACTAAAAAGGTATGATCCTCGTACAAAAAAAGACAGAGTAGCAAATGTAATTGTAAATTATTATAATTTAGATGTTATTATTTCAGTGGGTTATAGAGTAAAATCAAAAAATGGTATTCTTTTTAGAAAATGGGCTAATAATATATTAAGAGAATACCTATTAAAAGGATATGTTGTGAATGATAGATATTTTCAAGATATTGAATATATCACAAGAATACTTGATCAATATAAAGACGCAGGTGGAAAATTACCAACGAGTGATGCTATGTTAGAGTTTTTAAAAGCTTATCAAAGAGGATTTAAAATATTAGATGATTATGATCATCATTGTTTAGAAGTACCTGAAGGACAAAAAGATGTATATGTTATTCAATATGATGAATGTATAAAATTGATACACAATACAATGTTTGCAAATCAAGGAGATCAATTTGCAATTGAAAGAGATGATTCATTTAAAAGTAGTATATCAACCATATATCAAAGTTTTGGAGGAAATGATTTATATCCAACACTTGAAGACAAAGCAAGTGCATTATTATATTTTATTGTTAAAAACCATAGCTTTATTGATGGCAATAAGAGGATTGGAGCAACAATATTTTTATATTTTTTAGAAAAGAACAATTCCTTATATAAAAATGGAAAAGAAAGAATTAATAATGATGCTTTAGCAACTTTAACGATACTAGTAGCAACATCAAGACCAGAAGATAAGGATATTATGATGCAACTTATTAAGACAATTATTAAATAAGAATGATATACCTTAGTAATGAAAAACTTTTACTACAATTAAATTTCATAACTTTTTTGTTAATTGAAAGTATTGATTTTCTTTAGGGTTTGTTGACGTGAGAAGATTTGAGTTGTGCTAAATATGGTAGCAATAAAGCAGCAAACTAAAAATAGATGATAAAATCAGTTATTTTTATC
>CAYSWW010000156.1:0-5006 GCA_964434915.1 uncultured Coprobacillus sp. | reverse complement strand
ATAAAAAAACAGGACATAATCACAAAAAATGAATGCAAAAAACCGAAAGTCAAAATAAAAAATATGGTACAATATGGATGTAGTGTTATTATAATGTATAGGAGATGGGGACTATGAAGAAAATTGTATGGATGGGATTATTTTTATGGGTAGTCATTGTTTATTTTATTTGGTACACAAGACCATTGGAGTTAATAGGGGAGGAAGAAATGGTTGTGGAAATAAATGAAACTTTTGATGATCCCGGAACAAATATAAAAAATGTTAAAATGGAAGGTCAAGTTGATATGACTCATGAAGGAGACTATGTATTAACATATGAATATCATGGAAAAAGTGTATCTAGAACTGTTTATGTGAGAGATTTTTCAAGATTAGTTATTAATCTTAATGGATCACAGGAGACTTACGTATTGAAAGATGAACCATATATTGAATCGTCTTGTCATATGATAGATACTCAAACAGGTCATAAGATAACTGAAATAGATATCGACGGAACAGTCGATACTTCATTGGTAGGTGATTATGAGATTACATATACTGCCAAATATGATCACATGGAAGTTTCAAAAACTCGTATTGTTCATGTTGTAGAAAACATGGATAGAAATACAAAAGAAATACCGGTATTGATGTATCATTATGTTTATACTGAAGATGATATTCCAGAAAGTTTAAGTACCAATTATATTTTGGATACTGATTTACGGCAACAACTTCAATACCTGGTAGATAATCATTATTATTTTCCAAGTTATAAGGAGCTTCAAGCATATATTAATGGTGAAATTTCTTTATCTGAAAAGAGTGTTATTTTGACTTTTGATGATGCACAATCAAGTTTTTTAGAGTATGGTATTCCATTGTTGGAAGAATATCAGATTCCAGCGACTTCATTTGTTATTGGGATAAAAAATGGTGAAGAGAAAGTAAAAGAATATGCCAGTGAATATGTTTCTTTTCAATCACATTCTTATAATATGCATAAAGCAGGTGGAAACATTGGTCATGGAGGTATTATAAGTGCTTTAAATCAAGATGAAATCGTGGAAGATCTAAAGAAAAATCAGACTATTGTACAAAATGATGAAGCATTTGCTTGGCCCTATGGCGATTATACTGATGATGCTATAGTAGCTATTAAAGAAACAAGTATTATATGTGCCTTTACTACTGAATATGGTAGAGTCAAAGTAGGAATGGATTATACATGTTTACCACGTATAAGAGTCTTGGGAGGATATCCTTTGAGTACATTTATTAACTCAATTAATTAAATCGAATTGTAGAATTGTCTTTAAAAATAAGTAAAGAAATTCATATAGAAATATGTTATAATGGGCAACAGGGGCGTGATAATATGGGTTATGAGATTGTTTTAGATGATTTTCAAGGACCGTTGGATCTATTATTGCATTTAATAAAAGAAAAAGAAATGGATCTTGAGACATTAGAAATATCGGTGATTACTGAACAGTATTTGGCTTATATTGATGCGATGGATTCTAATCAGTTAGAAATCATGTCAGAATATCTTGTTATGGCGGCACAGTTGATAGAGATGAAAAGCAAATTACTTTTACCTAATGAAAAAATTGAATTGGAAGATGAGTATCAAGAAGATCCACGTGAACAATTGATTAAACGTTTGATTGAATATAAAAAATATAAAGATGTTTTGGATGATATTCGTCAATGCTATGAATATCGTCAATTTATCCATACGAAAGCTCCTGCAAATATGGATGATTATGTAGTGGATACAACAGATTTAATTCCAGAAGATTTAGAAGTTTATGATTTGATTAGAGCGATGCAAAAAATGTATCAAAGGAAAGTGCTCACAACACCACTGGAATCAAAAGTTGCCCGTGTTGAAATGTCAATAGAGGAAAGAAGTGAACAGATTAGAGAATATTTTCATTTACATAAGAATCAAAGAGTGGATTTTGAAGAATTGTTTAACCATCCTACAAAAGCTTATTTTGTGATTACATTTTTATCGGTTTTGGTTTTAGTTAATAAAAATGAATTAATAATTGAACAAAAAGGTAATTTTGAAAAAATATATTTAAAGGAGAAAACTTAATGGAACATGATGACATATTAAGTGTGATTGAAGGAATGTTATTTTTAGCTGGTGATGAAGGTTTGACGATCAAACAGATTGCTTCGGTTTTACGTTTAAGTAAAAAAGAAGCAACAAATTATGTTGATGAATTGATACAAATAGAAAATGAGAGGACTGTTAAGGGCTTTGAAATAGTCAATTTTGGTGGAGTGTTCAAGTTTGCCACTTTACCAGAACATCATGTCATCTATCAGCGAATGGTTGAACAAAATGAAAATAGATTATCAAATGCAGCACTAGAAACTTTGGCAATTATTGCTTATAATCAGCCAATTACACGTCTTCGCATAGAAGAAATTCGTGGTGTTGGTAGTGATGCTATGATTAGAAAACTACTTGCTAAAGCGCTAATTAAAGAAGTTGGAAGAGAAGAAACACCTGGGAAGCCGATTTTATATGGTGTGACTGATGAATTTATGGATGCTTTTTCTTTAACATCATTAGATGAATTGCCAGAATTAAAGGAAATTAAAGAAGATTTTGATCAAGACGATATCTTTAATACAAAATATACTGAAGATTTTGAAGAGCAATAATATGTTCTTCTTTGTTTTCTTGACATAAAATGATTCGAATGCTAATATCAATATGTGTTAGCTCAAGGTAACTTGATGGAGAGAGATATGTTTGATAAAAGATTGATTCAAGAGATTCCATTTGCCAAAAGATTGGTAATTCGTCAAGTTATTTATCAATGGATACCTTTATTAACAAATGTTCTGTTTACGGTGGGTTCATGAAATTTTTATATTGGGCTTTATTTTTTTAGGATTAGGAAGTATTGGTACAGTTTTGCCAATTTTACCAACAGCTCCATTTTTGTTAGTTACAGCATTTTGCTCTGCTCGTAGTTCACAAAAGGTCAATAATTGGTTTTTATCAACAAAACTTTAACAAAATCATTTAGATTCTTTTGTTAAAGAACGTGCTATGACAATGAAAACAAAGATTTCTATTTTATCTTTTGCAAGTTTGATGATTGTTTTCCCTTTGATTTTCTTACTTAATCTTTTTGTAAAAATTTTTATTGTATATTTATATATAATCAAATAGTATGTGTTTATTTTTATGATGAAAACAATTCCTGAAAAAACACAAATATAAAATAAAAACTGTAACAAAGATCTTTGTTACAGTTTTTTGGTTCTTATTTTTCTTCTACTACTGTGACATTAGTAGCTTGAGGACCTCTGTCTCCTTCAACAATCTCAAATTCAACAGTTTGTCCTTCTTCTAAAGTTTTGAATCCATCAGCGTTGATGGCAGAGAAATGTACGAAAATATCTCTTGGTTCTCCTTCAACATTAATAAATCCATATCCTTTATCAGATTTGAACCATTTTACTTTGCCTGTACTCATATTGATGAAGTACCTCCTTTAATATTCGCAAAAAAACCCAGTACTTCATTTTGAAACTATAGTAAATTCTTTTTAAAAATTAATAGATTTTAAAATTTCGTGCTTTGTTGCTTTGCTAGAAGTATTATAACATAGACTTTGTTTTTGTACAAGATTTTCATATCATAACTTGTTGACATTCAATAAGATTGGGGTATCATTATTACAGGTGATGAAAATGTTAAAAAAATATGCAGAATTAATTGTTAAACAAGGTGTTAATTTACAAAAAGGTCAGGAATTGGTTATCGATGCTTCAATAGAATGCTATGCCTTGGTTCGTGAAATTGCCAAGTGGGCGTATCAAGTTGGAGCTAAAGATGTTATTGTTCATTACACAGATGAAACTATTTCCCGTTTACGCTATGAGCATTGTCCGGTGGAACATTTTGAAACAGTTCCCGAATATTTAGTGGCTTTGAGAAATCAATATGCTTTAAAGTATGCAGCTATTGTCACAATCACATCGACAAATCCAGAAGCGATGAAAGGTATTGATCCAATGAAGATATCAGCATGGAGTAAAGCCGTTCAGCAGCAATGTCAAACTTTTTATGATCATTTAGATTTAGGAATTAATCGTTGGTGTATTGTGGGAGCCCCAAGTGTTGCCTGGGCAAATAAGGTTTTTCCTGATATGAGTAATCAAGAAGCTGTTAATGCTTTGTGGCAAGCTATTTTTAAGGTAACACGTTGTGATAGTGATGATCCGGTGGAAGCTTGGAATGTGCATCGACGTTCTTTTGAACGCAGAGTCAAGATATTAAATGAAAAGAAGATAAAAACATTACATTATCGCAATCATTTAGGAACGGATCTTGTCATTGGAATGAATCAGGATTATTTGTTTGCAGGTGGTGGAAGTTATACAACTGATGGTATTTATTCTTTTCCAAATATACCGACTGAAGAAATTTTCACATCACCTTGTAAAGATGATGCGAATGGTATTGTATATAGTTCTATGCCTTTAAATTATAATGGTAATCTTGTTGATGAATTTTATATTAAATTTCAAAATGGTCGTATTGTTGATTATGGGGCAAAGAAAGGATATGAAATCTTAAAGAGTATCATTGAAACTGATGAAGGAAGTCATTATTTAGGAGAAGTGGCTTTGGTGCCATATGATTCACCAATTCAGAATTTAGGTATTTTGTTTTATAATACTTTGTTTGATGAAAATGCTTCTTGTCATTTGGCGATTGGCAGAGGTTTTAATGAATGTATTGGAGATGGGTTAAAAATGAATAAAGATGAATTATTTGCGAGAGGTATCAATCAATCTTTAACGCATGTTGATTTTATGATTGGAACAAAAGATTTATCTATCATAGCAACTTTAGAGGATGGTCAAGAATTTGTTGTCTTTAAAGATGGTCAGTTTGCTTTTTAAAACTTTTATCACAGGATAAAAGTTTTTTTATCTATAAAGAATTTGGATTCGTCAGAATATGAAAAGAAAAAGATAGC
>CAYSWW010000155.1:0-5089 GCA_964434915.1 uncultured Coprobacillus sp. | reverse complement strand
TTTTGACATTTCCAAGATTAAGTTCTACTTTTCATTGTTTTTTAAGTAGAACTTAACCTTAAAAAAGTAGAATTGACTTTTCAAATTAAGTCTCTTTTTAGACATTTATTAATTTTTCTACGCTGACAAGCTTAACGCATAAAGTAAATAAATTCGTAGCTTGTTTGAGTTCATCTAATGTTGGAAAAGAAGGTGCGATACGAATATTTGTATCACGAGGATCTTGACCATATGGGAAAGTAGCTCCTGCGTTAGTAAGTATGACCCCTGCTTCTTTACATTTTTGAACAATTGCTTTTGCACATCCTTCCATAGCATCAAATGATATAAAATATCCTCCTAAAGGACGTGACCATGTTCCGATATCTAAATTCTTTAGTTCGTTTTCAAGAATATTTAAAACAGCATCAAATTTTGGCCTTAATAAATTGGCTTGCTTTTGCATATGTTCTTCTAATGTTTCAACTTCTTGGAAATATAAAACGTGTCGTAATTGATTGAGTTTATCATGTCCAATGCATTGGATAGACATATGTTTTAAAATATCTGCTTTATTATTTAAAGAAGTGGCCATTGCTGCAATTCCTGCTCCTGCTAATGTTACTTTAGAGGTTGATGTGAATTCGAACACTAAATCTGGATTTCCGGCATCTTTACAAGCTTTTAAAATATCCATGACATGTTCTTCGCAATTTTGATAAAGATGATGAACAACATAGGCATTATCCCAAAAAATTCTAAAATCTTTTGCAGCTGGGTTTAAGTGAGCAAATCGTTCAACCACCTCATCAGAATAAGTAATACCAGTAGGATTGGCATATTGAGGAACGCACCAAATACCTTTAACAGTTTCATCATGATTTACATATTGTTCAACTAGATCCATATCAGGTCCATCTTCATATAAAGGAATATTGATCATTTCAATGCCAAAATGTTCAGTAATTGCAAAATGACGATCATAGCCAGGAACAGGGCAAAGAAATTTAACATGATCAAGTTGGCACCAAGGAGAGTTTCCTAAATATCCATGAGTATATCCACGGCTGATTTGATCAAACATAACAGTCAAACTCGAATTACCATAAACAATCATTTGCTTAGAATCAGTTGACAGCATATCAGCAAAGAATTGTTTAGCCTCATCTATTCCATCTAAAATACCATAATTACAATATTCAATCTTGTCTTTAAAATCATAATGACTATTTAATATATCTAAAAGTTCCAGGGATAGATGAATCTGTTGAATATCTGGTTTCCCTCTTGCCATATTTGATTTCAAACCTTGTGCTTTCATTGACTCATATTGTTTTAATAAATCTTTATGTAAACAATTTAATTCTTCTTTTGTCATATTTTTGTATGCTTTCATATCGATTCCTCACTTGTTTTTTGGTTGAAATTATTGTACTATCTCATACATCAAAAAGCAATAAAAATAAGAAGTGATAGATTTTCTATTGCTCTTTTCCTTGAATATTTTTGAATACAACAATAAATGTTGTTTTTCCTTTATGACTTGTAGCAAAGATTTGACCATGATGTATTTGAATAATATTTTTTGCTATAGCAAGACCTAAACCAGTTCCACCCGTTGATGAGGAGCGTGAAGCATCAGTACGAAAAAACTTATCAAAAAGGTAAGGAAGATCCTCTTGGGATATAGTATGACCATAATTCATAATTTTTACAGTAATATTTTGATCATCATTTAGTACTTCAATAAGGATGTCACTGTTATCGTGACCATATTTCACTGCGTTTGATAAAAGATTATCAAAAACCCTTGCAATAAGCTGACCATCACCTTGAATAAATAAATTAGATTTACTTATATTAACAATAGGATTTAATTGATGTTCTTGAAATGTAGGATAAAATTCATCAACAATTTGTAAAATAAGTTCAGATATATTCAGAATACTCATATTTATTTTCATATTTGTTTGATCTAATCTTGTCAATTCAAAAAGATCATCCATCATTGATTGCAATTTTTTTGATTTTTCATAAGCGATAGATGCATATTTTTGAATGTCTTCTTTAGAAAGTTGTTGATTATTCTTTATCAATTCTAAATATCCGATGATTGTCGTTAAAGGCGTTCTTAAATCATGAGCAACATTCGTTATTAAGTCATTTTTCTTTTTTTCTGCATTTCTTTCAGCATCAAAAGCTAAGCGTTCATTTTCTTTGAGAATCTTTCTTTCAGCTTCTTTATCTTTTAAAGTTTTCGCTAGGGCATTAATGTTCAGTGCTAGAACACCAAGTTCATCATCATATTTAATAGGCGCTTTTACATCATAATTACCTGATGTTACTTCTTGTATTTTGTCACTTAAACCTTGAATATATTTTAAAGTAATGTTCATTAAATTAAAGAAAATAATTAAAAAGATTACTAAGGATATTAAAAAAGCTATTAAATATTTAGCTTCAATATTTAGATGAAATAAATCAATGTTATCAGATATAATTATTAAACAATTATATATTAAAAAAGATAAAATATAAGAAATAACGATATTAATTAATAAACGCCATCGAAAACTGCTCATAAAAAGTCTTTGTATTTTATTTATCATAAGTCAAATTTATATCCAATACCCCAAACTGTTTTAATGTATCGAGGGTTTCTAGGTTGCCTTTCTATTTTCTCGCGCAATTTTCTTATATGTACCATTACTGTATTATTAGAATTTGTTGATTTTTCATGCCATATCTTTTCAAAGATATCTTCAATAGAAAATACAGTTCCGGGTTGACTTGCTAATAAAACAAGTATCTCATATTCAATTCTTGTCAGTGCAACAGGCTGATCATCTAATGTAACAGCCTTTTTTTGTATATCTATAATAAGATCATTGGCTTCAATAATATGTGATGAATCTTGAATAGGTTGATTAAAAATAGTCGAACGTCTTAACTGAGATTTAACGCGCGCAACAAGTTCCATTGCATTAAATGGTTTGCTGACGTAATCATCGGCACCAGTTAATAAACCTTCTATTTTATCAGTATCAGCAGTCTTTGCTGAAACAATAATAACTGGTATGTGGTATTTTTGACGGATTAATTTTAATGCTTGAATGCCATCAATTTCTGGCATCATAATGTCTAAAATAACTAAATCAATGTGATAATTTTGAATGTCTTCTAAAAGAGTAAAGGCATTATATCTTTTTTCAACAGCATAACCTTCTTGCGTTAAATATATTTCGATTAAATCAGTAATTTCTTTTTCATCATCAACAACTAAAATATGAGGTCTATCCATAATTATTCCTCCTTTTTCTATATTGTACTAAACCGCTGCGTAGTAGTCCAATTTTTTCAAATATTTTCTATAATTTTTTATTTAGTTTAATTTATAAATGCGTAATAAAACAATTGCATTCATAATTGTTTTTTGCTAGAATAAGAAAGGGCGCTCACGGCTTTCCGTTGCAGTGCATTTTTTATTTGTGAAAGGAGTAGAGCAATGCCGAAATATATATTTGTTACTGGAGGAGTTGTTTCCGGTTTAGGAAAAGGTTTGACTGCAGCATCTTTAGGGAGAATATTGAAACAAAGAGGGTTAAAAGTTTCTATGCAGAAACTAGATCCATATATTAATGTGGATCCAGGTACAATGTCTCCATTTCAACATGGAGAAGTTTTTGTGACAACTGATGGAGCTGAAACAGATTTAGATTTAGGACATTATGAAAGATTTATAGATGAAGAATTAAATAGAAATTGTTCAGTAACAACTGGACGTATTTACAGTGATGTAATTTCTAAAGAACGTCGTGGAGATTATTTAGGTGCAACTGTTCAAGTTGTTCCTCATATTACAAATGAAATTAAAGCACGAATTTATGCGGTTGCTAAAAGTTCGCAAGCAGATATAGTTATTACTGAAATAGGTGGAACTGTTGGAGATATTGAAAGTTTACCTTTTATTGAGGCAATTAGACAAGTTCGCCTAGAACTTGGATATGAAAATACGTTATATATTCATACAACATTATTGCCTTATATTGGGGCAAGTCAAGAATTAAAAACAAAACCAACACAACATAGTGTAAAAGAATTAAGAGGTTATGGAATTCAGCCAGATATTATTGTATGTCGATGTGATAGACACATTGATCTTGAATTGAAAGAAAAAATTTCTTTGTTCTGTAACGTACCAACAAAAGCGGTTATTTCTAATTATGACGTAGATATTTTGTATGAACTTCCAATGATTTTATTAAACCAACATATGGATGATTTGGTTTTAGAACATTTGAAAATTGATGCTCCTCAAGCGGATATGACAGAATGGCAGTCTTTAATTGAGAGAGTTAAAGGATTAGATAAGGACATTACTATTAAAATGGTTGGTAAATATGTACAGTTACCAGATGCTTATCTATCAGTGAATGAAGCGTTAAGACATGCTGGTTATTATGAGAATAGTCGTATTCATATTGAATGGGTCAATGCTGAAGATGTGAAAAAAGAAAATGTTGCTCAAATGCTTAGTGATGCTGATGGTATTTTAATTCCTGGTGGTTTTGGTCAACGTGGTATTGAAGGAATGATTGTTGCAGCGCACTATGCTAGGGAAAATCAAGTTCCTTATTTAGGAATATGTTTAGGTATGCAAATTGCGACTATTGAATTTGCTAGATATGTTTGTGGATTAGAGGATGTCAATTCTATGGAATTTGATGAAATGTGTAAAACACCTATTATTCATTTGATGAGTGATCAATCATTAGAAGATATGGGAGGAACTCAAAGATTAGGAAATTATGATTGTGAATTAAAATCTGGAACAAAAGCACATGCTTTATATGGAAAGGACTTAATTCAACAAAGACATAGACATCGTTATGAATTCAACAATAAATATTCAGATATTTTAGAAGAATATGGAATGGTTATTTCAGGGAAAAATCCTGAAAGAAATCTTGTTGAGATTATTGAATTACCAAATCATCCTTATTTTATTGCATGTCAATTCCATCCAGAGTTTGCTTCTAGACCAAATAAAAGTGAACCTTTATTCCAAGGCTTGATTACAGCAGCTTATCAAAGAAAATACCAAAAATAA
>CAYSWW010000154.1:0-5152 GCA_964434915.1 uncultured Coprobacillus sp. | reverse complement strand
ATATGTCAAAGGAATTGACATTAAAATCAGAGAAAATAGTGTACAGTGAAGCAGAGCACAGACTCAAATGGTTAAATATCATTGCAGGAAATATCAAGAATAATATTGTTGGGATATATCACGGTGTTACAAAAAGTTCGCTGCCACTCTTTCTGCATGAACAGGAATGGCGCTTCAATCATAGATATACAGGTACACATATAATGGAAAAGGTTTCAAAATACATAACAAAATCATTTCCTATAGATTCAGAAAAATTATCCAAAATTTTGGAATTATCTGAATCGTATTTTTCACCCTGTGCTTGATGGTCAATCAAATAAATTGTTTAGTTTAGATTTTCATCGCGTGAATTATAATGAAATTGTGAGATTATTGCTTGGAAACTAGATACGTTGATTTCATTACAAATGGAATTTGTACCCTTAATTAAAGGTAAAAAAGTGAATGTCATCGCTGTATCAAGACATATTATAATATGAGTGTAAATAAAGACAGAAGGGAGATTAGTTATGTTTACATTTACACAAATTATATTGATAATGGTCTTTTATTTGGTTTATCAGTCATTATCACAATTGGTTTTTATTGTTGATTATGGAAACTGTGTATTATTAGGTTTTTTGACAGGATTAGCTATGAGGGAACCGACCGAAGGACTTGTCATTGGCGGAACAATGGAACTGATGAACATTGGGTTAAATCCATTAGGTGGCTCATCTGTACCTAATTATAAAGTCGGTACAGTATTAGGGACAGCGTTTTCTTTAGCAACGCAACAAGGACTGGAAGTAGCGATTGCAATTGGAATTCCCGCCGGAACTTTATATATTCAATTAGATGTTTTTGCTAAGATGATTGGGACTTGGATTTATCATCAGGCAATGAAAGCCAATGATGAAATGAAATTTAAACAAGTATATCGATGGTGTGATTTTGGATTTGTTATAACTTTGCTTATGAAAGCAATACCAGTTTTACTCATTTTAATTGCCGGCTCTCAAGTTGTTGAAATTGTCTTATCTTGGTTACCAACTTGGTTCATGAATGGTATGAAAGTTGCTGGTGGGATATTACCTGCTTTAGGATTTGTAGTCTTGCTTCATAGTTTACCTTTAAAGAAATCTTATATGTTCTTGATTTTATGTTATGTTTTATATGCATATTTAAATATGCCAGTTTTAGGTGTTTCTTTAATTGGTTTGGTTATTACATTAATTTTATTTAATCAATATCAAATAAATGATCAATTACAATTAAATGGAGTAACTGTATTATATAATGAAGGAGGCGTTGAGGGCGATGAGTAAACTTACAAAAAATGATTTGAAAAAAGCAAATATTAGAAGTTGGATGTATCCACAATTTGACTATAATTATGAGACTATGCAATCTCCGGGATTTACTTGGTCTATTTTACCGGTATTAGAGAAATTATATGGGCACAATCCAGAATTATTGCAAAAAAAGATTAAAAAATATATGCAATTTTATAATACCAATACAGTATTAAATCCGGTTATTTCAGGTGTTTGTATTTCTTTAGAAGAATCAGAAGATGAAAATATTACTGATACATCAATAGCTATGCGAACATCTTTAATGGGTCCTTTAGCTGGTTTAGGTGATTCATTAATTATGGTTACGGGGAAGACACTCTTTTGTTCTGTAGCAGCTTATACGGCTGTAGAAGGTAATTATTTTGGATTACTGGTTTGTATATTGGTTTTTGTTGCCTTATGTTTTTTTAAGTATTTCTTATTTAAGGTAGGATATAAACAAGGTGTCTCTTTTATTACGATGAAGGTTGCTACATTAAACAATTTAACAACTTGTGTATGTATTATTGGTGTCACTGTAGTTGGAGCAATGATTCCAAGTATGGTGTCTTTTACAACAAATATCTCATTGACAATGGGAGAAGTTACAGTGACTTTATAAGAATTTCTTGATAATCTTTTTCCTTCGTTGTTGCCTGTATGTATTACAGCGATTGTCTATCTTTGTTTAAAGAGCAAATATTTGACAACTGTAAAAATGATTTGGATTATCATTGTATTATGTTTGATTGGTGCATTCATGGGAATATTATAATTATCCGTTTATAAAAGAGGAGGTCATGTGGATGCCAATAGTAGGTGTAAGATATGATGAACGCTTAATTCATGATCAAGTAGTAACGTTTTGGATAAATACACTTCATGCTGATAGAATTGTCGTTTTGGATCCAGTTGTTGCTGATGATGAGATGTTAAAAACAACATTAAGGATTGCTGTTCCCAAAGGAATTCATTCCTCAATTATACATGTTGAAACTTTTATTCAAAATTATTTGTCAGGTAAGTATAATAAGCAAAGATTGTTTATCATTGTGAGAAATATAAAAATTGTTGTGCAACTCTTGGAACAAGGAATTGGTATCCAAGAATTAAATTTAGGAAATCGTTCTAAAAAGAGAAATTATATGGGCACAATCCAGAATTATTGCAAAAAAAGATTAAAAAATATATGCAATTTTATAATACCAATACAGTATTAAATCCGGTTATTTCAGGTGTTTGTATTTCTTTAGAAGAATCAGAAGATGAAAATATTACTGATACATCAATAGCTATGCGAACATCTTTAATGGGTCCTTTAGCTGGTTTAGGTGATTCATTAATTATGGTTACGGGGAAGACACTCTTTTGTTCTGTAGCAGCTTATACGGCTGTAGAAGGTAATTATTTTGGATTACTGGTTTGTATATTGGTTTTTGTTGCCTTATGTTTTTTTAAGTATTTCTTATTTAAGGTAGGATATAAACAAGGTGTCTCTTTTATTACGATGAAGGTTGCTACATTAAACAATTTAACAACTTGTGTATGTATTATTGGTGTCACTGTAGTTGGAGCAATGATTCCAAGTATGGTGTCTTTTACAACAAATATCTCATTGACAATGGGAGAAGTTACAGTGACTTTATAAGAATTTCTTGATAATCTTTTTCCTTCGTTGTTGCCTGTATGTATTACAGCGATTGTCTATCTTTGTTTAAAGAGCAAATATTTGACAACTGTAAAAATGATTTGGATTATCATTGTATTATGTTTGATTGGTGCATTCATGGGAATATTATAATTATCCGTTTATAAAAGAGGAGGTCATGTGGATGCCAATAGTAGGTGTAAGATATGATGAACGCTTAATTCATGATCAAGTAGTAACGTTTTGGATAAATACACTTCATGCTGATAGAATTGTCGTTTTGGATCCAGTTGTTGCTGATGATGAGATGTTAAAAACAACATTAAGGATTGCTGTTCCCAAAGGAATTCATTCCTCAATTATACATGTTGAAACTTTTATTCAAAATTATTTGTCAGGTAAGTATAATAAGCAAAGATTGTTTATCATTGTGAGAAATATAAAAATTGTTGTGCAACTCTTGGAACAAGGAATTGGTATCCAAGAATTAAATTTAGGAAATCGTTCTAAAAAGAAAGAAGATGATATAAGAATTTCAAGTCATTTTGTTCTCGATTCAGATGATTTACAATTTTTAGAAAAATTACATAATCAAGGGGTTAAAATTTATTCTCAATTAACCCCTCAAGATAACACAGTTTTCAAATTGAAGATTTGTTAAGGAGTAGTGATGCATAATGCCACGTTCTAGATATATTTCCTCTCGTTTAAAATCACAAAGAATCAAATTAGAAGAAGATCAACCTCTTCGTTATCCATATTTGAAATTATTAAGACAATACTCTACTCTTAAACAAGAATATACAGTTAACCCATATGTTGAAGTTTATCCAATGAGAGACAATGTTTATGCTTTGTTTTCTGAAAGTTTAGATGGTATGGGAGATCTCTGGATGTATTTAATTGATGGACCTTCAAAAGCTTTATTGATTGATACAGCGTTTGGTTTAGGAAATCTTAAAGATCTCATTCACGAATTGATTGGCAATAAAGAGCTGATTGTTGTGAATACGCATTCGCATTTTGATCATGCCTATGGGAATGCACAATTTGAAACTATTTTCTGCTCTCAATATGAAGTTCCAAGAATGGAAAAGGTAAATAACGATAAAATATGGGATTATTTGTTTGATGATGCTGGTCAATGTCAATGGACAAAATTTGATAAAAATGATCTTATTAAGTATAATCCATATCAGATTATTGGATTAGAAAATAGACACCATTTTTGATTTAGGTGAAGGCTATTTAATCGAATTGATACCACTATTTGGACATACTCCAGGACATAGTGGATATTATGATCATATGAATCATATTCTTTTTACAGGTGATATGAATGGTATTTGGACTGCCGATCCAAATGAGCCTTATGCTGAAAATTGTACAGTCGCTTCACTCTATCAATGTTTGAAAAACATTCAACCTTATTTTGAAGAAATCGAAGGTGTTTTTCCAGGACACGGAATGTTAGATATTCCAGCTGTTATTTTACAAAATACACTTGATACTATTGAACATATTTTACAAAATCCATTGAATTATGATTTTAAAAAAACAATCATCAGACCACAAAATGGTGAAAAAATTGATGTTATGAAAAAGAATATTTTTCAAGGAAGTTCCATTAACTATAATGCAAAGAATGTAGGTGAGTTATGAAAAAAATATTATTAATTTCTCATGGCAATCTTGCTAAAGGAATGTACGAAACGCTTCAGTTATTTGTTCCACAAATAGATAATGTGACATATATTACTGCTTATGTTGGTGAAACCGATCCAAAAATTGAGTTAGAAACCTTTTGGAACAGTGTTCAGGAAAATGATTGAGTCCTTATTGTTTCAGATATTTTAGCAGGTAGTACGAATCAATTAGTCTATCCTTATATCCATAGAAAGAATACATATATATTTACTGGTATGAATTTACCTATGCTTTTACAAATTATTTGTTCGGATACGATTGACGTAACAGACATTATTGAAAATGCTAAGCAGGGAATTGTTTTTGTCAATGATATTGTTTATTGTCACAATGATGATGAATAAAAAAATTATGTTAACATAATTTTTTATCATTTTGAGCTTAAAAAGGTCATTGTTTCTATTGTGAAAGTCGAAACTCAAGTTAGGATAAACGCATGAAATGTATTTTAATAACAGATAGCTAATATATTGGCTAT
>CAYSWW010000153.1:0-5226 GCA_964434915.1 uncultured Coprobacillus sp. | reverse complement strand
AAAAAAGAAAGACGCATTTTTGAATATGCGTCTTTCTAACTTTATTCAGTTGACATAACATTTAAACGTGTACGACGTTTTTGTGCATCTTTCTGACATTTATCCATTAATTCATCAGCATGATCTGGATTAACTTTTGATAATTGAGCAAAACGGTTTTCACTCAATAAGAAGTCTTTAAACTTACTGAAATCAGGTTCTTTAGAATCAATTTGTAATGGATTCTTTCCTTGTTCTTCTAAACGTGGATCATATCTTAACAAGTTAAAATATCCACATTCAATTGCACGTTTTTGTTGTTGCTGATGATTTGCTAAACCACCTTTGATACCATGTTCCATACATGGAGAATAAGCAATAATCAATGATGGTCCATCATAAGCCTCAGCTTCTTTAAAAGCTTTAATTGTTTGCATTGGATTTGCTCCCATTGCTACTTGAGCAACATAAACATGTCCATATGCCATTGCAATTTGAGCCAAATCTTTCTTTGCGACAGCTTTACCACTAGCAGTAAATTTCGCAATTGAACCAGCTTGTGATGATTTAGAAGATTGTCCACCTGTATTAGAATAAACTTCTGTATCTAATACAAGGATATTAACATTTTGTTCATTTGCAAGTACATGGTCAAGTCCTCCATAACCAATGTCATATGCCCAACCATCTCCACCAATAATCCATTGAGATTTTGTAACCAAATCACCTTTTTGATCTAATAATGCTTTGATTCCTTCACAATGAGAAGCTTCAACTAATGATACCAATTGATCATATAAATCTCTTTCTTCTTCTCTATGACCTTTAACAGCAACATATTTGTCTAAAACTTCTTGTAATTCAGGTTCACAATCAGCTTTATTTGCTTCAATGACTTCCAAAATATGTTTTGCTTTATAATTTTCAGCTAATTTCATACCAAATCCATATTCGGCATTGTCTTCGAATAATGAGTTAGCCCAAGCAGGTCCTTGACCATTTTCATCAACTGTACATGGAGTTGATGGAGTAGATCCAGAATAAATTGAACTACATCCAGTTGCATTGGCAATTCTCATATCTTTACCAAATAATTGAGAAGCTAAACGATAATATGGTGTTTCACCACATCCACCACAAGCACCAGACACTTCAAAATATGGTCTCATGAAACCTACACCTTTAACTGTTGTTGTTGGATAACGATCTGCTTTATATGAAACTTTTGAATAAATATGATCTGCTAAAGCAGCATGGGGTAATTCTTCTTTCACAGGTGCCATAGATAATGCTTTTTTTTCACCTTTTCCAGGACACTCAGTTACACACAAACCACATCCAACACAGTTATCAGGAGAAACTTGGATACGATAAACTAATCCATCTACATTTCTTCCTACTGGTTTTAACACCTCATTCGAAATATCTTCAGGCATATTTGCCATTTCTTCTTCATTAATTAAGAATGCACGAATTGTTGCATGAGGACAAACCATAACACAATTATTACATTGGATACAGTTTTCTTTGTGCCAACGAGGAACTTCAATCGCAATAGCACGTTTTTCCATAATAGCGACACCTGATTTCATTGAACCATCTAACTTATCCATAAATGCAGAAACAGGTAAATCATAACCATCAAGACTATTAATAACAGATACGAAGTTATCAAAATGATCATCACCTGTTCTTTCACGATGATTTGTCACTATTAATGATGACCATTCTGGGTCAACTTTGACTTCAACAATGGCATCCTTACCAGCATCAATAGCTTTATAATTCAATTCAACAATAGCATCACCTTTTTTACCATATGTTTTCTTAGCCATTGATTTCATATATTCTACTGCTTTTTCAATTGGTAAGATTTGTGGATTTAATGCAAAGAAAGCAGATTGAAGAATTGTATTTGTTCTTCTTCCCATACCAATTTCATGAGCAATTTTATTTGCATTAATAATATAGAATTTTGCATTCAAATCAGCTAATTGTTTCTTTAATTTATTTGGTAAATATTCAACAATTTCATTTTCATCAAATTCTGTATTTAATAAGAATGTTCCACCCTTTTTCAAATTCTTTAACATATCGTATTTTAAACAATAGTTATCTAAAGAACATGAAATGAAATCAGCATTATTTACATAATAAGTTGCACGAATTGGTGAATAACCAAATCTCAAATTAGAACGTGTTGCTCCTCCAGCCTTTTTGCTATCATATGCAAAATAAGCTTGTGAATATAAATCAGTATGATCTCCAATAATTTTAATTGAAGATTTATTGGCAGAAACAGTTCCATCAGATCCTAAACCATAGAATAAACATGCAGTATAATCAGCGTCGACATGGAAGTTTTTATCTTCTAGTAATGATAAATGTGTCACATCATCAATGATACCAATTGTAAATGATGTAAATGGATCCTCTTTTAACAAATGATCATAAACGGCTTTAATTTGACCAGGTGTCGTATCTTTAGACCCCATACCATAACGTCCACCAATAATCTTAATATTCTTTCCTTGTAAAACAGAAACAACATCCAAATATAACGGTTCACCAGTTGCTCCCATTTCCTTAGTACGATCTAAAACAGCAATCTTTTCAACAGATGCAGGTAAAACCTTTAATAAATATTTTGCTGAGAAAGGTCTATAAAGATGAACTTTAATTAAACCAACCTTTTCACCACATTTTGCCAATTCATCAATTGTTTCTTTAATTGTTTCAGTGACTGAACCCATCGCAATAATAACACGCGTTGCTTCAGGATCACCATAATATGTAAATGGAGCATACTCTCTTCCGGTAATTTCTGAAATTTTCTTCATATAATCAGCAACTATTTCATCAACTGCTTCATAATGTTTATTTTGTGCTTCTCTACCTTGAAAGTAGATATCATCATTTTCTGCTCCACCACGTTCAACTGGATTTGTATGTGGATTTAAAGCATTATCTTTAAAACGTTTTAATGCTTCTTTATCTAATAAACTTTCTAATACTTTATAATCCATAACTTCTACTTTTTGAATTTCATGAGAAGTTCTAAATCCATCAAAGAAATGAATCACAGGTACACTTGCTTTAATAGCAGTTAAATGGGCAATTCCTCCTAAATCCATAACTTCCTGTACACTATGTGAACATAACATAGGTGCACCAACTTGACGGCAAGCATAAATATCTTGATGATCTCCAAAAATGTTTAATGCTCTTGTTGCAAGTGCACGTGCAGCAACATGGAAAACACCAGGTAATAATTCACCTTGAATTTTATAAAGATTTGGAATCATCAATAATAATCCCTGAGAAGCTGTAAAAGTTGTTGCTAAAGCTCCTCCTTGTAAAGCACCATGAACAGCACCAGCAGCACCAGCTTCTGATTGCATTTCTACAACATTCACTGCTGAACCGAAAATATTCTTTTTCCCCTGAGCAGCCCAAGTTTCAGCATTTTCTGCCATTGGTGAAGATGGGGTAATTGGATAAATACTTGCGACTTCACTAAACGCATATGCGACATACGCCGCAGCTGTATTACCATCCATAGATAAATACTCTTTAGACATAATCTTCTTTCCTCCTATAACATATATTATAGTATACTCTTTCTTGAAGAAAATTTCCACATCAATTCATAAAAACAACCTTTCTTTTATTCAAATCTTTAAAATTATTCTTTAATTTTAAAAGCGCATTATCAAAGATTTTATTGCGTTTCATGTTCTTATATAATTACTCTTTTTTTTCATTACAAAAAATGCTAGAATAGAGCTGAAAAATATTAAAGGAGTTATCATATGAAGAAAAGAAATTGTTTTATTGGCCAATCTGGAGGACCTACTGTTGCCATTAATGCAACTTTAGCAGGTATTATTGCTGAATGTATTGATACTAAGCAATTTACTCATGTATATGGAATGATTAATGGTATTAAAGGCTTATTAGAAAATAAATATATGGATTTAATGGAAAATTTTTGTCAAGAAGATGAGCTTAATCATCTCAAATGCTCTCCTGCTATGTATTTAGGATCTTGTCGTTATAAATTACCAACTTATCAAGAAGATCCACAAACCTATGAAACTTTGTTTCATACTTTTGAAAAACTAAATATCACTGATTTTTATTATATTGGTGGCAATGATTCAATGGATACAGTAGCGAAATTATCCAGCTA
Organism: uncultured Coprobacillus sp.; assembly: GCA_964434915.1. Classification (GTDB taxonomy): domain Bacteria; phylum Bacillota_I; class Bacilli_A; order Erysipelotrichales; family Coprobacillaceae; genus CAYSWW01. Next base: position 1,055 of record CAYSWW010000153.1, on the reverse strand, counting down.
TGCTCGCACAATTCAATCATCAATTCGCTTTATCGGTATTCCTAAAACAATCGATAACGATCTTGTAGGAACTGATCATACTCCTGGTTTTGGATCAGCTGCAAAATATGTTGCAACGTCAATGTTAGAGATTGCTTACGATAGTTCTATTTATAAATTAAATGCGGTCACAATTGTTGAAATTATGGGAAGAAATGCTGGTTGGCTGACGGCCGCTAGTGCACTAGCTAGAAATAAGTATAATAGCGCTCCAGATTTAATCTATTTACCTGAAGTTCCTTTTAATAAAGAAACTTTTTTAAATGATATCCGCGAAGTTTTTAAAAGAAAAAGAAGCATTATTATTGCAGTAAGTGAAGGTATTAAAGATGAAAACGGAGAGTTTTTAGATTCCAATTCAAAATATGCCAAGCGTGATGCTTTCGGTCATATATTGCATTCTGGTACAGGTAAAGTTCTTGAAACAATGGTTTATCAGGAATTTAAGTGTAAAGTTAGAAGCATCGAACTCAATGTTTTGCAAAGATGTGCTATGCATATCGCTTCACAAGTTGATTTAGATGAATCTTTTGATATAGGACGTTATGCTGTAAAAACATCGATGGCTGGTGAGACAGGAGTTATGATGGTATTTAATCGAACAAGTCATATACCTTATACAATTGAATGCGATTTTAAAGATGTGAATACGATTGCTAATCTTGAAAAACATATTCCTGTGACATGGATTAACAAAGAACACAATGATATTAAAAAAGAACTTTATCAATATTTATATCCTTTAATTCAAGGAGAAGTAACTATTCAATATCAGGATGGTATTCCTTATTATATTAACATCGAGCATTTAGAAAAATAGAATACAATTCTTTAAGGAACCTTTTTAAAACAACAGTTAGAAAAATAACTGTTGTTTTGTTCGTTCTTAGATTATTCTCTTGTATTATCATTAAACTAAACTTCTGATAGATAAGAAACAAAAAGGATTATTATCCCACAAAGAATAACAATCCTATTGTTAAATTTTAAAAATACAAGGTGATTATTCACCGCAG
>CAYSWW010000152.1:0-5260 GCA_964434915.1 uncultured Coprobacillus sp. | reverse complement strand
CTCTCTGTCATGTATTTTATTAATGATATGGATTATGAAAAATCTGCTCTTTTCTGTCTTAAAAAGATGCTTATTTTATGTTTTCCCATTTTTTATCATGCTTCTTTATAGTAATCCAAAAACTTGTCATACTGTCTCTGTATCCCTGTTTTTATTTTCTCTTTTCCATAGATTGGCTCTATTTTATTTTGAACCATGACCTCCATGAGATATTGGACAATATATCCGATTTACTGTGCACAATAATGCTGATGATAGAGAAAATGAAAGCCCCTTTCAAAATTCATTGATATGATGACCTCACTTATCTTTGAAAAGAGTTTCTTTCTTGCACTAAGCATCCTCGTTTTATAAACGAATTGATATCTATTGGCATTAGCTTCAATTTGAGTACCATTCAAATACGATCAATTTTCATAAGGTTACAGATAAGATATTGTTTCAAAAGTCTTTCAAAAGCCATATAAGAAGGCCTTTCCTCTCTAGCAATAAACATCAATCAAAATAACAATATTTAGTGGTAAAGATAACTGTAATGCATTATAAATGGGACAGTTTCTATAGTCTCATTGTACTAAAAAAGATGATGTTTTTCAGTATTTTACTGATTCATCATCTTTTTTATTTAAATTGAGCTATATTTATTTCGTTACAGCTCCTGTTAACTATTATTTCAACAATGATTCTCCAGTCATTTCAGGAGGAATTGGTAAACCTAACAATTGTAACATTGTTGGAGCTAAATCTCCTAATTTTCCACCTTCTTTTAACTCTAAGTGTGTATTTGTTACAATCAAAGGTACTGGATTTGTTGTATGTGCTGTAAATGGATTATTATCTTCATCCAACAATTTTTCACTATTACCATGATCAGCGGTAATGAGCATTGTTCCACCTAATTCAAGAACCTTTTCATAAATTTCACCAACACATTCATCAACTACACTTACCGCCTTGATAGCTGCTGGAATAATTCCTGTATGACCAACCATATCACAGTTAGCAAAATTTACAATAACAACATCATAAATATCTTTCTCTAATTCAGTAATTAATGCATCTTTAACTTCATATGCACTCATTTCCGGTTGTAAATCGTAAGTAGCAACTTTTGGTGAATTAATTAATACACGTGTTGCTCCTTCAATTTCTTTATCAACTCCACCATCCATAAAGAATGTGACATGGGCATATTTTTCTGTTTCTGCAATTCTTAATTGTTTTAATTCTTGAGCAGATAAATAATCTCCTAATGTATTAGATAAATCTAATGCTTTAAAAGCAATATCACCATTAACCGTATCAGCATATCTCATCATACATACAAAGTGAATATTTTGAGGTTTATCCGTAGGTTTAAAATTATCATAAACATCAGCTGTAAATACATTAGACATTTGAATAGCTCTATCTGGTCTAAAGTTAGCAAAGATAATTGCATCATTATCAGAAACCGCTCCACCGCAGTCAGGATTATATCCTGGAATAACAAATTCATCATAAACTTCTTTTGCATATGAATCTTTAACATATTGAACGGCATCACTAAATGTTTCTCCACTCTTACCAACTAAAACATTGTATGCTAATTCAATACGATCCATTCTCTTATCTCTGTCCATAGCATAATATCTACCAGAAATAGAAGCAATCTGTCCTACTCCAATTTCATCCATTTTATCTTGTAACTCTTGAACGAAGTCCACACCACTATCTGGGGCAACATCTCTTCCGTCCAAAAAGGCATGAACATAAACCTTATCTAATCCTTGATCTTTTGCAAGTTGTAACAAAGCATAAATATGCTCATTTGATGAGTGAACCCCGCCATTTGATAATAATCCCCAAATATGTAATTTTGAATCATTATCTTTTACATGTTGAATAGCCTTTAAGAAAGCTTCATTTTTAAAGAAATCTCCATCTTTAACGGCTTTATTAATCAATGTTAAAGATTGATAAACAATTCTTCCCGCTCCAATATTTTGGTGTCCAACTTCACTATTACCCATTTGTCCTTCAGGTAATCCTACAGCATTCCCACTTGCCATTAAAGTTGTTGTTGGATACATAGCCATTAAATCATCCAAATTAGGTGTATTGGCAAGTCTAACAGCATTTCCATCAATACGGTCACTTAATCCATAACCATCTAAAATACATAAAACCACAGGTCTCTTTTTCATTTCATATACCTCCATGAGTTCATTATACAAAATTATAGTCAAAAAATAAAGTTTAACGATTATTTTTATAACATTCTTACATCTCTTTTTTTATCTATTTCTCGGTGATGAAATCATATAAATTCCCAAAAAACTCAAAATCAAAGGCCAATACATTTTTATAGTTGTTTCTATTTCTTTTAAAAACTCATTTTGATTACCAGTTTGATTAACCGTCAATAAAACACCTAACATCATCAATATAATGCCCATATTCTTTCTTAAATTCATATTCATCACCCAAGACCATTATATACGCCTTTATTTAAGAACTTTGTCATTTGAAAGGACGCTATGACAAAAAGATAATAACTCTTTTAAATCCACATTTTCCCGTCCTTTTTGTGAATAGACAATAACCTGATCATCATACTCAAAACGATTAGAATGAATAATACTATTCATATCTTTACACAATTCTTGGGGTAAAGTAATAAACAAGTTTTCTGACATTTTTCGCAATAAAATACATAAAGTTGCCAGTGACAATTCTAAATCCAACACTGTTTTCGCTTCATCATGTAGAAGAATATCTTCATCAAAAAACCCTCTTTTATCTTCAATTTGATTTAATCGATTTAAAATCATTTCAACAGAAACAACATTGTCATCTAATGTTTCTAAAAAGCATAAATGTTTTAAGTCTCTTTTGTTCACATTCTTCACCACTTATTAAAGATTAAAGAAAGGCAAAATCATTCACCTTGCTTATTTAAAATATATAAACTTTTTCCATAATAAACCATCGCAATCAACATGAGAATTGCTGTTACATATATTAAAATGTTTACTAAAATCATATTTGGGATATAAAAAGCAATTAAAAATATTGAAACAACAAAGAAAACAGCTGTTGCAACTTTCCCCGGCATTTCAGCCTGAGTAAGATGAATAGACTTCTTCTTATAAATATGCCATCCTACAAATAAAAGCATTCCATCTTTTAAAACAATAATTAAAATCAATAATATATATGCAGGATAAGTATAAGCCAAAGTAGATGCTACAACAAATTGCGTTAATTTATCAGCAACTGGATCCACTAATTTTCCTAAATTCGTAATCATATTAAATTTTCTAGCAATAAACCCATCTAAAAAGTCCGTTAAACTTGATAATACTAAAATACCTGCTGATAATAAATGATTATTATTAGATTCATAATGAAAATAAACCGTAAGGAAAACAGGTACTAAAGCAATCCTCAAATAACATAATATATTCGGTATACTAAAAACTTCTTTTTTTGTAAACATCTATGCGTCCCTACCTTCATCTTTATATATTATAAGTAAATGAGTTATTAAAGTCAAATTGAACTTACTACATCTTTAAACCATAAGTTAATTCTTTGATAAAAAATACTTAGACCATATCTATTATAAGTTAGAATAGCAAACGATTGTCGACAAAAAATTGATATACAAAACGAAAATAATATAACATGTCAGCTAAATGATTATATAATCATTTAGCAAAGGCAAATCACGATATAAAAAGCAATTCAATCTATCTTGCAAAGCTCAAAAACAATTTTACTTTTTTAGATGGTTAACATGGTATAATGATAAGCTTAAATAACTACTTCAATTTTACAGGAGGAAAGTGTGAAAAATAATTTACCCTAATCGTAAGTAAAAGCACAAAAAAAGACGAACTTAAAAACAAGTTCGGTTTTGCTTAGAAAAAACAGAATATTATTTAGGAATATCTTGAATTAATGATACGTCAAATCCTTGTGATTTTAGAAAGTCTAGTGCTGTCTCGACTGTATAATTGTTCTTTTCTCTTTGTGGTTTTGGATTTTTAAATGATTCATAGTCCGAAGGATTGAACTTTTCTCCAGTTAGAATCATGTGATAGATACTGACAAGCATCATTCTTGCGATGGCAACGATAGCTTTCTTGTGTCCTCTTCTTTTCTTGATTTCTGTATACTTTTGACCAAAATAACTGTTTTTATTTTTGATGGCTGCCAATGCACATTGCACTAATACCGGTTTAAGATACTGTCCAGCTTTGTTGATGCGAACGGATTTTTTCTTTCCAGCACTTTCATTGTTGGCAGGAGAGGTTCCCGCCCAGCAGCATAGCTGCTTAGCTGATTCAAACTGTGTCATATCAACACCTATTTCTGAAATGATTAGAATGGAAGACAATAGCTGTATTCCGTCAATCTCGGTGATATGTAGAAAATCATCAAAGTATTTGGAAGCACGTTTGACGATTTCTACTTCAACGGTTTTGATATGTTCATCGAGTTGATTCAAATGTGATTGAATTTCTGTCATCTTAAATTTCTGATCTGAATCAATCTTTGAGTTTTTAAGTGATTCAAGTATTTTATCTTTATTTTTGCATCTATGATGGATGATCTTCGTGATTTTATCTTCATTGATAGTTTCGGTAGATAGAACTTCATTCATGACAGCCTGTGCTGTTTTTCCAAAAGGGTCAGAAACAATAGAGGCAAGACCAATATTAGAAACGGTCATGGAGTTCTGATAACGATTTCGTTCACTTGTTCTCATGCAGACAAGCTTAAAACGATAACGAGTGAGTTCCCTTAATTCACGAATATCCTTAGGTGGAATAAAGGAAGCTTTAAGAAGGTCATGTTTGAAAAGGTCGCAAATCCATTTGGAATCTTTCTTGTCAGTTTTCTTACCCTTGATGGCTTTGACATATTTAGGGTGAACAAGGACAATATTCATTTTGGGTTCAGTCTCAAGAACATTAAAGACAGGGATCCAATATTTACCAGTAGATTCCATGCAGACATCAAAACAATCATGTTAAATAAGCCAGTTTTTAAGATTATAGAGGTCAAAATTAAGAGAAGAGAAATCCTGTTGAATATACTCAGTGACACGCGTTTTCTTGTCAGTGATACCAATGGTGGCAACAATGAGATTCTTGTGAACATCAAGACCAGCACAATTGAAACGGTGAATTTTCAACATAAAAAAACTCCTTTCATAATTATGTGGAATTTATGATTATGTGGAGTTTTTGGTCAAAGCAAGCCTTTTTAG
>CAYSWW010000151.1:0-5310 GCA_964434915.1 uncultured Coprobacillus sp. | reverse complement strand
AGAAAGGAAGAAGGTGAGAAAATGAAATTTATCGATAAAGTTAATATTTATGTTGAATCAGGAAAAGGTGGCGATGGTGTTGTTGCTTTTAGACGTGAAGCCTATGTTTCAAAAGGAGGTCCTGCTGGTGGTGATGGAGGAAAGGGTGGAAGTATTATCTTTGAAGCGACTACATCATTATCAACTTTGTTAGATTTTAGATATCATCGCGAGTATAAAGCGAAAAATGGTGGTCAAGGTATGGCAAAGAAGATGCATGGAGCAGATGCGCCTGATATGATTTTAAAAGTACCAGTTGGGACGATTATTTATGATGAGGATACAGGGCGTATCATGGCTGATTTAACTAAAGATAAGCAGCGTGCTCTTATTGCTAAAGGTGGTCGTGGAGGACGTGGGAATGCGCGTTTTGCAACGAGTCGTAATCCTGCTCCTACAATTTGTGAACGTGGTGAACCAGGTGAAAAGTATAATTTGGTTTGTGAGCTTAAATTATTAGCTGATGTCGGTTTAGTGGGATTTCCTTCTGTTGGAAAGTCGACATTTTTATCGGTTGTTTCACGAGCAAGACCAGAAATTGCTGATTATCATTTTACGACAATTGTCCCTAATTTAGGTGTTGTCCAAGCGAAAGATGGTCGTTCTTTTGTTATGGCTGATTTGCCTGGTCTAATTGAAGGAGCTAGTCAAGGAAAAGGATTGGGGCATCAATTTTTAAGACATATTGAAAGATGTCGTGTTATTGTTCATGTGATTGATATGGGTGGTATAGAAGGTCGTGATCCTTATGAAGATTATCTTGCGATTAATAAGGAATTAGGAGAATATAAGTATCGTTTATTGGAAAGACCGCAAATTATTATTGCAAATAAAATGGATGAAGAGAATGCACAAGAGAATTTAAAAGTATTTAAGGAAAAAATTGGGGATGAAGTTCCTGTTTTCCCTGTTATAGCACTAATTCAAGAAGGAATCGATTTACCTTTATATGCAATCGCTGATTTATTGGAAAAAACACCTTCATTTGTGAGTGAAGAAGATGAAATCGAACAAACTGTTCTTTATACTTATGAGAAGAAGGATGAAGTTGGCTTTGAAATTCATCATGAAAGTCAAGATTATTGGCGTGTTACAGGACCTAAAGTGGAGCGTATTGTTCAAATGTCATCATTAGGTAGTGATGATGGTGTGAAACGTTTTGCCCAAAAGATGAGAAATATTGGATTAGATGATGCTTTACGTGTTGCTGGTGTTAAAGAAGGCGATACTGTGGCAATATTGGATTTTGAATTTGAATTTTTTGAATAATTAAAGAGGGATTATATGTTAGGAACATTTGTGAATACGTTAACTGTTATTTTAGGAAGTGGTATTGGTCTTTTGGTAAAAAAGGGAATTCCTGAAAGGATTTCTCAGCAGATGATGAATGCTTTAGGAATGTGTACCATTGTTATTGGTATTCAAGGTGCTTTAAAGGGTGAGAATACTTTGATTATGATTATTTCGATGGTTGTTGGTGTAGTGATAGGTGAGGGAATCGATATTGATCGTCGTGTTAATCAGTTTGTGAATCGTATTGAAAGCAAATATGTGAAGAAAAATCCATCACAAGAGCATACGTTATCTGAGGGGATTATTGCGGCTAGCCTTTTGTTTTGTGTTGGTTCAATGACTATTGTTGGTTGTTTAAATGCTGGCTTATTGAATGATTATACTATGTTATATACTAAGTCAACTTTGGATTTTTGTTCTTCGATGGTTTTTGCTTCGACCCTTGGACTTGGAGTTTTGCTTTCTAGTGCGATTGTGCTTATTTATCAAGGCGGTTTAACTTTATTGGCATCACTGGCAGAACCTTTATTAACAACGACAGTGATTAATGAAATGACTTGTGTAGGATCATTGATTATTATTATCACGGGGCTCAATTTAATAGGTGTGACAAAATTGAAATTAATGAATTATATTCCAGCGATGTTTCTTCCTATTATCTTATGTATGTTTATGTAAAAATGAGAAAATTGATCTCATTTTTTTATTTTCTTGTATTTCTATGTTATAATAGTGGCATATGTAAGAAAATAGGAGTTAGTTATGTATAGTTATATTAAAGGGACAATTGTTGATTTAGCAAGGGATTATATTGTTGTGGATAATCATGGGATTGGTTATTTGATTTATGTTTCTAATCCGTTTCAATTTAAAAGGGGAGAGGAAGCATTGATTTATGTTTATCAGCAGGTAAAAGATGATGGTATTTTGTTATTTGGTTTTGCGACTAAAGATGAGAAAGATTTATTTTTGAAATTAATATTGGTTAAGGGAATTGGTTGTAAAACGGCAATTGGAATTTTAGCAACGGGTGATGTGCAACCTATTATTCAGGCAATCGAGTCTAAAAATATTGCTTATTTAAAGAAGATTCCTGGGATCGGTCCTAAAGCAGCACAACAGATTGTTTTAGATTTGCATGGAAAATTCCATGTTAAAGCATCAGAAATGGTTTTAACGTCCGCTGAATTTGATGAAGCTATAGAAGTTTTGTTGGCTTTAGGATATAAACAACAAGATGTTGATAAAGCTATGAATGCTTTATCACAAGAACAACTTGATACAAACGGATATGTGAAAAAAGCTTTGAGTTTATTAGTCAAGATATAGGAGGTTATTTATGGATTATGGACGAGATGTTCTTGATGTGAAAGAACATAGTGAAGATGAAGAAAATCAACTTCGTCCTCAATCTTTTGATGAATATGTAGGACAGAGTGATTTAAAGAATAATCTAAAGGTTTTTGTTGGTGCTGCTAAGTTGAGAGATGAATCGTTGGATCATGTCTTGTTGTACGGTCCTCCTGGATTAGGAAAAACGACAATGTCAATGATCATTGCTAATGAGATGGGGACACATCTTAGAACCACGACGGGACCAAGTATTGAGAAGACGGGAGATTTGGTTGCAATTTTGACAAACCTAGAGCCTGGAGATGTTTTATTTATTGATGAGATTCATCGTTTAAATAAGGTGGTAGAAGAAATTCTATATCCGGCTATGGAAGATTTTTATGTAGATGTTGTTATTGGTAAAGATACATCAACGCGCTCTATTCGTATTGATTTGCCTCCTTTTACGCTTGTTGGCGCAACAACGCGTGCTGGAGATTTATCGGCACCTTTGCGTGATCGTTTTGGAATTGTTTCTAAACTTGATTATTATCAAGAAGAAGAGCTGGCTAAAATCATTGATCGGACAAGTCGGGTTTATCGAATGGAAATGGACGATGATGCGAAGAAAGAATTAGCCAAACGTTCTCGAGGAACACCAAGAATTGCCAATCGATTATTTCGTAGAGTACGAGATTTTGCTCAATATAATGGAGATAAGATGATTACAAAGGAACGAACAATTGAAGCTTTACAACGCCTTAAAGTTGATGAATTAGGTCTAGATGAGGTTGATCATAAATACTTGTTAGGTATAATACAACGCTTTCGTGGTGGACCGGTTGGATTAGAAACATTAGCGGCTAGTATTGGCGAAGAAGCCATGACTTTAGAAGATGTTTATGAACCTTATCTTTTGCAAATAGGATTAATCAAAAGAACTCCTAGAGGAAGAATTGCAACAGAATTAGCATATGAGCATCTGCATATTTCAAGAGAATCTTAGGATTCTTTTTTTTATTTTAAAAGGAGGAGTGAAATGCGTAAGACATATCAAATAGTCTTTTTTCTTATTTTAGTTATTTGTTCGGTGATTTATGATTTTCAAAAACCTGAACTGATTGAACAAGTTGATCAATGTTTATCTTATGTCATTTTAGAAGGTGAATTCTTACAAGTAGGGAAATACGAATTTGAAGGACAGAAAACTATTCAAGATATTGTTGACGAAGTCGGAATCAGTACCCAAGCAAATTTAAATGCGTTATCATTAGAAAGTATCATTGAAGATGAATCTCGACTTTATTTACCAGCCATTCGGGAGCATTGTGTATCTTTGAATCAGGCATCTCAAGAAGAATTAATGACATTAAGTGGTATTGGTGAAAAAACGGCTTTAAAAATTATCGATTATCGTCAACAACAACCTTTTAAACAACTTGAAGATATTATGAACATTAGTGGTATTGGCGAAAAAACATACTTAAAGTTGAGAGAATATTTATGTTTATAAGATATCATATTTTATACTATGCAATTGGATGTGTTTGTGTTGTGCTAGCAAAGTATGTTCATTTTCTTTTTTATTTTTTTCTTTTTATTTATCTTTATTGGTTAAAAAGACGATTCGATATCCGTTATGTTTTTATTGCTTTAGCTTGTGTTATAGTTCTTTGGTTGAGACCAATAAACCTTATTGAAATGCCCTCAAGAATTCAAGGGACAGTCATTAAAACAAATGAAACTTATTGTTATGTTAAAACAGACTTTGGTATTGTGAAATTACTTCATCAACAGGATTTTGAATATGGCGATGCGCTTGATGTTGAAGTGGCTGCAAGTGAAAAGTATGAGAATAGTAATGATTATGCATTTAATGAAAAACAGTATTTATATAGTCAAAAAATCTTTTATAAAGCTACACTTATTCAAGAGTATCATCGTCAATCACATACGTCTTTTTATCATTGGATAAAAAGACGCTTATCATCAAATAGCGTAGTCCGGGATTATCAACAGCTATTTTTATTAGGAGAAAAAAGTTCTGATATTCAAGAAAATTATCTACAATTGTCTCAACTTTCCTTGGTTCATTTGTTTGCTTTATCGGGGATGCATCTTCATATTTTAAAATGGTTATTGAAAAGTGTTTTTGGTTTGATTTTTAAACAAAGAACATCTCAATGGATAACTTATTTATGTATTGGGATTTATGTCTTTTCAATTCCAATGCAAATTTCCTTGTATCGGGCTTTTTTTATGATGATTCTTATGGCATGTTTACACCATTGGTTAAATGAGTATGATATTTTTTCTATCCTAGTGATTGTCTCATTATTTTATAATCCATATATTATTTTTAATATTTCATTCATCTTTTCATATTTTATCTATTTTATTGTTTTATTGACAAAGAAAATGAAATATAGATCTTTTTGGATCTATATTTCAGGTATACCAATTGTTTTATTGCTTAATTCGCAAATTCCCTTTTTTTCTTTTTTCATAGGAATTGTTATGACACCATTTATTGAGTTTTTTTATATAATTTGTTGTTTATCGGTCATCTTTCGATTTTTGCAACCAATTTTAAAAGTATGTATATATTTTTTTGATGTTTTACTAAAGTTTTTAAGTCATATTTCA
>CAYSWW010000150.1:0-5339 GCA_964434915.1 uncultured Coprobacillus sp. | reverse complement strand
ATATATATAACTTCGCATAATATACGTTATGTGAATTTTATAGATAGTGAATAATCATGATAATACTGGCAAATACAATAAAAAATGCTGATAAAATCATTAAATATTTATACATATGATTAGGACTTTCTTGATTGTTACGATAAGTTGCTAACAATGAGCATAAATATAAAATCATAGCAATTAAATAATTTGTTAATGCGATTATCAAACCAACTGATAATCCAAAAGCTAAGAGCATACTGCCAATAAAAAGACTAGCTAAACTGATGAGTATAACTTGACGAGGTTTATTTTCTTCATTCATAGTAGTACATCTTTAAATAATTTGATCTAATAATGAATATCCGATTCCTGGATTATCTATATCAAAATTATCAGCAATTGTTGCTCCTATAACAGCATAACTTTTTAATAAACTTAAATGATGTGGTGTTTTTAAAGATTTGCTATAAATAATTAATGGAACGTTTTCACGAGTATGATCAGTTCCTTTATATGTAGGATCATTTCCATGATCAGCAGTAATCATTAATAAATCATCTTCGTTTAAATAAGATAACAAATCATATAACTGTTCATCGAAGTCGCGAATAGCTTGTGCATAGCCTTTTGGATTTCTTCTATGACCAAAAACTGCATCGAAATCAACTAAATTTAGGAAAGCCAATCCCTCAAAATCTTCTTTTGCTAAATCTGTTGTTTTCTTCATTCCATCAGCATTAGAAATAGTTCTTATTTTTCTTGTTATTCCCTTGTTATTGAAAATATCGGGAATCTTTCCTATTCCAATCACTTCAATATTGTTTTCTTTTAATTCATCTAAAACAGTTTTACCAAAAGGATCTAATGTCCAATCATGTCTATTAGCAGTTCTTGTAAAACTTCCTTTTTGGTAACCAACATAAGGTCTAGCAATTATACGACCTACTTTCCATTTTTCATCCATAGCCATTTCTCTTGCAATTTCACATGCTTTATATAGTTCTTCTAGAGGAATTATTTCTTCATTAGCAGCCACTTGAAATACTGAATCCGCGGAAGTATAGACTATCCAATCTCCTGTTTTTATTTGATATTCTCCCCAATCATCTAAGATTTTTGTTCCGCTCTCAGCATAATTTCCAACACATTTTCGTCCTGTTTTTTCTTCAAACATTGAAATGAATTCTTTTGGAAATCCTGTTTCAGTAAAAGTTAAAAAAGGTTCAGTGATTTTTAAGCCCATCATTTCCCAATGTCCAGTCATGGTATCTTTTCCATTTGAAACCTCTTCTAGGCGTGCAGTATAAGCTAATTGTTTTTTTAAAGGATGAATTCCTTTAAATTCACCAATATTACCAAGTCCCATTCCTTCTAAATTAGGAACATCTAATCCATTTACATTTTCACATATATGTCCTAATGTATTAGCTCCTTCATCATCAAATAAAGCAGCATCATGTGCATCGCCAACTCCTAATGAATCTAATACAATTAAGAAAACTCTTTTATACTTTTTCATTTTTTCTTCCTTTCTGACTTCTTGGATGTAATTTCATATATTCATCGATAGCTTTGTTATTTGAAACGTGCGTATAAATCGTTGTGGTTGAAATATTGCTATGACCAAGCATTTCTTGAATTGATCGAAGATCGGCATTATTTTCTAATAAATGAGTAGCAAATGAGTGTCTTAATGTATGAGGTGTGACATGTTTATTTAAACCACTTTTTTGAACAATTTTCTCTAATATATGATAAAAATTATCCCTCTTTATAGGTTGTGCATTTTTATCAATAAATAAATAATGCGATGTCTTTGTTTGTAATAATTTTGGACGATAAACCTCAATATATTCTTTTAAAAGATCACAACATGTTTGGTTCATAGGAACAATACGTTCTTTATTTCCTTTCCCCATACACTGAATGAATCTTTTGTTTAAATTCAAATCCGATAATGATAAATGACACATTTCACTCACTCTTAAACCAGTTGCATATAGAATTTCTAACATACAACGATTCCTTGAAGATGTTTCATTATGAACTTCAATCGAGTTTATTAATTGATTGACTTCAGAAATAGTTAATATTTCTGGTAAATATTGTTTTTTTTTTGATATTTCAAAAGAACTCATTAGATTTTTTGTAACAATCTTTTCTTTAACTAAAAAAATATAGAATTGACGTAAAGCAACCATATGTCGATCAACAGAAGATGCTTTTAGATTTTTTCTCATTTTCATCAAATAATGATAAATATGATCTTTTATAACATCATTTAAATCTTGAACCTGATATTTCTCCTCTAAAAACATAATAAAGTTCTGCAAATCACGCATATAGTTTTCTACAGTATGATGACTATATCCTTTTTCTACCACCATATATTGTTTATATTCACTTAACGCATCTCGACATTTCAAAATACATCACCACTTATATTATAACAAAAACCTATATTTGATGCTACTTTTAAATTTTTAAAATAAAGGAATGACATATAAACGAAATGCTAAAGAAATAACAAAAACTATCAATGAAGCTATTAAACAATTCAATCTATAATTCATCATACTTTTTATATTAAAATTTTGTTCAATATAAAATGTAATCAAAGTCACATATAAAGAGATATGAATTTGATAAACTCCTATAACAACACATAATGATATTTCAATTATAATTTCTAATATAACCAGTAATAATATAACTATTGAAATAGGAATAGTAGAAAAAAGATATAGACAAGAAAAGGAAAGTTGTATACCTTTTAAAAACAAGATAAAAAGAATCCCTACATGTCCAAAATAACTTGAACTTAGATATGTACAGATAAAAACAAATAGAATATTTTGAATTAAATATAATTGATAATGATTTTCATATCCTTCAACATTCAAATAAAATAAATAATTAAAAAAGTTCTTCATAATATCTGAAGTATGATTATATTGATATAATCCAAATAAAAAACCACTTATAAGCAATACAAATACACTTATTGTAATATACTTTTTGTTTTCTACAAAACGACGTAAAAAAATACTCATATATTCCTCCATTTCCGTCCACCTCTTTATATATCTATATGAGTATTCTTATCTTTTATTCATTATTTTTAAGATATTTTTTTTGAATTGATTCTTTTTCTTTAATTAAAGAAGAAGCTTTTATGACTTTACCATCAGTAATATTTCCATTAATTTGTTCAATAATTTCTTCAATTTGACCTACTCCCCTGCTATTTTCATGATCATGATAATCAAATAAAGAAATTTGTTGATTTAAATTTTCTTTATGTACAACATTATTTAAACTTACACCAACCAATCTTATCATTTCTCCATGATATATATCATCAAATAACAATAATGCAGTTGAATAAATTGTTTCAGCAGAATTAGTATATTTATCGATAATCGTTTGTTTTGTCTTACTTTTTTCACGAGTATATTTGATTGTGATAGAAATTGACTTAGATAACAATTGTCTTTTTTGAGCACGCATTGCAACTTCTATTGAAAGTTTTTTTAACATTTGTTTAATAAAAACTTCATCGTTGCTATCATTTTCAAAAGTTGTTGAATTACCAACAGACTTCAATTCATTTTTAGAATAATTAATTTTAGAATAGTCTCTACCATTCGCTTTTTGATAATATAACAGAGCATTTTTTCCAAAAATAGGTTTGATTTTCTCATAATTTTCATATTTAGCAAGATCACCAATTGTTCGTATATTCATTTCAATTAACTTAGGTGTCGTCTTTTTCCCTATTCCAAACATTTCCCCAATAGGCAATGGCCAAAGAATTTCTTTATAATTCTTCTTGTTAATAACAGTTACACCCATTGGTTTTTTCATATCACTTGCCATTTTTGCTAAAAATTTATTAGGTGCAATGCCTATAGAACATTGCAAATGTAATTGAGAGTATATCTTATTTTGAATGTTTTTTGCAATTAATTGTGGATCAATTCTTTTCTGTTGGATATATTCAGTCATATCAACATAACATTCATCAATACTCGCAACTTCTAATTTTTCTGAAAATGTTGCAATAATATTGAAAAATTTTTCAGATAAAGTTTTATAAAGTTGAAAATGTGGTGGTATAATAACTAGCTCAGGACATAATTCTTTTGCTTTAAAAAGTGGCATGGCAGAATGAATACCATATTGGCGTGCCTCGTAAGAAGCGGTTGTAATAATACTACGTTTTGATTCTCTGCAAACAACCACTGGTTTGTCTTTAAGATGTGGATTCTGAGAAATTTCTGCACTTGCAAAAAAAGCATTCAAATCAATATGAAAAATAATCTGCATCCACATCACCACCATAGTTTTATTTTAACATATATTCTTTATAGTTATAAAGACTTTCTTTTTTAACACTATCAGTTTTGTGTGCTAAACGTAACTTATCAGCAATCATAGCAATAAATTCGGAATTTGTAGGTTTAGCTTTGACCGCTGAAACTGTATAACCAAATATTTCATCAATTGCTTGCGTATTTCCTCTATTCCAAGCAACTTCAATAGCATGTCTGATTGCTCTTTCTACTCTTGATGATGTTGTATTATACATTCTCGCTATATCTGGATACAAAACTTTTGTGACTTGTCCTAAAATTTCAATATTATAATAAGTTGTCAAGATAGCTGTTCTTAAATACATATAGCCTTTAATATGAGCAGGAATACCAACTTCATGTAAGATTTCTGTAATTTCATTTTCTATCTTTACTTTTTTATATTTTTCTGATTCAGAACCATCAAAATCAGAATCAGCTTGTTGATCATTTTTAATCAAATATAAAGCTGACTTCACAAAATGATCCATATCAAATGGATATTTAAAACAATAATCCACTTTTAGGTCTTCTAGCATATTGCAAATTGTTTGATTAGTGAAATTCGTAATACAAATAACTTTCTTATAGCTATTCTTTTTCAGTTCTTTTAATTTACTTAAAACCCCTATTCCATCAATTTGAGATAACATCAAATCAATAATGAGCAAATCACAGCTTCTTTGATTTAAGAAATTCATACAATCAACGCCATTAGAAGCGACTCCTACAATTATAAATTTATTTGTTTTTTCCAAATTTAATTTTACATTTTCCAATAATTCTGATTGATCAATTGCTATAAAAGTTTTCATTTTTCCAATTCTTCCTTTCGATTTATTCCCACCAGCAAAATTATTATATATCTGTCAAAATTATTTTCAAAGTTAAATTTGCCAATTTCTTGCTTAATCATTAAAAAATTTCAAATTCGTCATTTTTCACATGGGTTTTAACGACAAAATCTTTTGCTAAATGTCTTGAAATGATGAAAAAAAA
>CAYSWW010000149.1:0-5360 GCA_964434915.1 uncultured Coprobacillus sp. | reverse complement strand
AGATAAAAAAAGAGGTCATCACCTCTTTTTTAAAGTTTATTGATTTCCTTCGCAAGTTTTGCTAGAGCTAAAGCACCACAAACTCCTGCATTATCACCTAATCCTGGATAAACAATATAATCTTTGATTTTATCAGTTGTAATCTCTTCTTTTTGTATATAACCATTTAATCTTTCTTGAAGATAACGATGAATCATTGGAAATAGCTGTTTTTGATGCATGACCCCACCACCTAAGATAATTTTCTTTGGTGAAAGAGTTAATACATAAATAGCTAATGCCTGTGCAATATACCAAGCTTCTAAATCCCATGCCGGATGATCTTCAGGTAATTCATTCCCTTTCTTTCCCCATCTTTCAGCAATGGCAGGTCCAGCAGCGAGTCCTTCAAAACAAGTTCCATGATATGGACATTTGCCTTTATAAGGATCATCTTCTCTCACATTCATAATCATATGTCCCATTTCAGGATGCAGTAAACCATGAACAAGATTGCCTTCAACAATTGCTCCACCACCTATACCAGTTCCAATTGTTAAATAAAGCGCACTGTCTAACCCTTTGGCTGCCCCAAAATAAGCTTCACCCAAACAGGCTCCATTGACATCTGTATCAAAACCAATTGGTAAAGATGGATAATGTTCTTGTAATGCCCCTACAATATTATAGTTAGCCCATCCTTCTTTTGGTGTTGTCGTAATATAACCATAAGTTGGACTATTTAAATCGGGATCAATAGGACCAAAGCATCCTAAACCTAATGCTTCAATATCCTTACCATCAAAAAAGCGACAAATATTATCTACTGTTTCTTGTGGAGTTGTTGTTGGAAAAGCATCTCTTTCTAAAATATTCCCATTTTCATCTCCTATTGCCACAACAAACTTCGTTCCACCAGCTTCGATTGCTCCTAATATCATTTCTTTTCCTCCTATATATTATTCTTAGATTTATTTTAACACAATCTGATACTAAAAACTATGAAATCTCTTAACTAATATTTTTTTCTATTTGTCTACTCTAGCATTACTCAAAATAGACCTCACCTTTCATAAAGATAATTTGTTTTTCATCTTTTCTTCTGCTTCTTCTAATGTTTGATATCCATATTCTTTGACCGTATATAGCATGATATCTTTTGTCATGTTTTCTTGATTATTGAACTTTTCGATGACCATTTTGCCATATAATGACAAAGTTTGTGGAGAATAGGTCATAAGCTCTCCACGTAAATATGTTTCAAAAGATGTATCTTCTTTTTGATCCTCTGAAGTATGCGTCACTCGAGATAAAGATGCCAAAGTTGGATACTCTTTATTAAATTCTTCACGCATAGCCACTTGTATTTCACAGATTGTCTGAATAATATCACGTTGGATCTCATCAATTGGAGGCAATTGTGACTGGATAGTCGCAAAATAAGCAGGATCACTGGTTTCCATCATATAAGCATACTTTTCCATTAAAGGATTACGACCTAATTGTTGATAGTCTTTTAAATGTTGTAAGTAAGATGCTTGAAGCTCTAGTGTAAAAAACATAAACTGTGATTTTCTTTGCTTATAAAATGTTTCAAAGTCATCCTGGCAACTGACTCTTCCACCAATATTTTGCACTTTTTGAAAAAAGTCCCATTCTCTTTGAATGATTTCTTCTATCATTTTTAACCCTCCATCACATGTTTTTGTCTCATATTTTGATCTTGAATACAATTCATCACATAATATGTATGATTTTCTAAAAAATCATCATCACTATCAGTCAGATGCTGACGTTTTAATTCAAGAATGATTTTACGGCAAATTTTCCCAATCAAAACAACCTTTAGGTCATCCATCACAAGTCCCTGACACTCAGAAGCATAATGTTCATTTTGTGGTCCTAATAATACCAACTGTTTTAAATCCACTTGAACATCTTTTAAAATAGCACAATCCTTCAACCCATACCAACTCCATTTATAGTAAGGACGATAGCGATGATTCAATAAATATATCACAGATAATGTTTGATCAATAAATTCATTTAATGCAAGTGAAGCAGCAACATCATCATGCCTTTTCATACAACGCGTATAATTATATTGTCCTGATTGCGCCATTTTCGCAATTCCTCGAGCAATCTTTTTAACACGAACATCTTCTGGAAACTCATGAAGTTTTTCCCTTAACTGTGTCACTAAACCATAATGATCTTCAAATATTTCTCCATTAGTACAAGCCAATAAACCATTTTCATCAATGTAAAGCCAATCATTTAAAGATTTTGGGTATTTCCCAATAAACTGCAAAAAGAAATCATCTATACAAAATACGCCAACGCGTCCACTGCCACGTGCTGATACAAAACGCTGATATCCCATAAAAGATGAAGGTAATTGAGCATAGGATTCTTGTAAAGCTTGATGAATTTGTTCATCTATTTCACGTGGTAACCAAATACAAAAACCCGGTCCAAAATCATGATCATGCGATATTTCATCATCATATCCTAAACATTCTGAACCAAAACCACATAAACCAACAGCCATATAAGGCAGGTATTCAGAAAACTGTGTTTCAAGCATTTCTTTGCCATAAGTTTCATAGTATTGACGACAAAGATCTATTCCTTTGATTGCTTTCATTTCACTTTCAACTTTTTCTTTATTCTGTAAAACAATCTGATAATCTTTATTATGTCCGTAAACATTTTCTATTCCATTTAAAACATGCTGATATAAATCAAGAGCTTTTTGATAATCTTTGTCCAAATAATAACTTTGAGCTAAAGTAGACTGAGCTGCAAAGTAATGAGGATCTTGAGGCTGAAATGTTTCAAACAAAACAATTGCTTGTTGTAAACATGACCTAGCTTTCTGCAAGTGATTTAATGAAAAATAAATCTGTGATAAATTGGTATATGTAATAGCTTCTTCAATTTCACATTCAGGAATTTTTTCAATCAAAGATAAAGCTTGTTGACCATTTTCTAAAGCTTTTTCATATTCACCCATTTCCTGATAAAGCATGCTTCGATTATTATAAAAAGAAGCATATCTTTCATCAGATTGTTCTAATGAAGTTTGATAAATTTTTTCTGTCTGGTCATACATTTCTAACGATTCCTGATATTTTCCCTGAACACGATATAAAGTCGCAATATTTAAATAAGTTGTTGCTCCATCAATTGTTCCTTCCAATCCATGTGCCTTTAAAATTTTAACAGCTTGCATAGCCATTTGATTGCCTAAATCAAATTGAGCCGTCGCACGATAATAACCGATTAACTCATTTAATATTCCTAAAACAAGAGCATCATTTTCATCAATCATTGCCTTTTGTAATTGTGTTAACATCAATTGATATGCTTCATCTAATCTATTTTCACTATATAATTGATCTAACTGTTTTAATATTTCATTCATGTTTCTACTCCTATAAGTAAATAGACACATAGGTGTCTATTTACTTAATGTATCTTTCATTCCTTTTAAAACAACTTCACGAGCCGCAATAGCATCCTTCTTATCCAATGCCTTTATTCCCTTTAAAGGATACTCTATACCCAAGTTTTCATATTTAGGAACACCCATTGTGTGATAAGGCAATACATCTAAAGCCTTGATATGCTTTAAAGTTCCAATAAATTGCCCTAATTGATATAAATATTTATCATTTTGAGTAATAGTTGGAACAACAACATGACGAATCCAAATATCAACACCAAAATCATCCACATAATGAGCAAATTTTAAAATCATATCACAAGTATGAGATGTTAATTTAATATGTTCTTGTGGATCAATATGTTTAATATCTAACATAATTAAATTTGTTACTTTCAACAAACGATCCAATTTTTTTAGATAATTAGGATTCTCATTAAAAGTAATACCTGAAGTATCCAAACAAGTATGAATACCTCTTTCATGACATGCTTCAAATAATTCTGTTAAAAAATCCAATTGTAAAAGTGCCTCTCCTCCCGTACAAGTGATACCACCATTCTTATAAAACTCTGCTTTACTCTCATACATCTTTAAAATATCATCGACACTCATTTGCTCTCCAACATTTGTTTTCCATGTATCAGGATTATGACAATATAAGCAACGCATTGGACAACCCTGAAAAAAAACAACAAAACGAATTCCTGGACCATCGACTGTTCCACAACTTTCTGTTGAATGAATATATCCTTTCATAACGACACCTACTTTCTTTTTTATTTTATCATATTTCTAAGCAAATATCATTGAAAATACCTATAAAACAACTCAATCTTTGCAATTGAATAGGGACTAAGAATTAAAATCTTTTGCCCCTTTCACAACGCCGTACGTAAGGTTTCCTACACAGCGTTTCATAAGTTTATAAAAATGTAATAATCTAGTACACTTACAAACCCAAAGCTTTTTGATCTTTCATTTGTCAGTGTTTTAGCGAGTATAAAGCTATTAGCTATATGCCAGTAGATTTTTCTTGTATTTGCCCATTCCCATGCCTTATTCCTGTTTATACCTAACTTTTGCAGATTTCTATACCTTATTCTTACTAATTTCCATCTCTTCCAATATATCATTCGTATTCTTCGTCTTAGCCACAAATCAACTTTATGAAGATATCCTCTCATATCAGCTATCCTGTAATCATTTATCCATCCCGTAATATAGAGTTTCAATTCTTGAGCTAATTCTTTACTACTGATAGGTCTATTTCTTTTTGTGATTTCCTTTGATTCTTCTTTTCATCTTTTCTTTTGATTTCTTATGAACAGTGACTCGTACGTTACCACTCTTCTCTATATAAAATCCAAATCCTAGAAATTTTATATCAGTAATATAGGCTACTCTTGTTTTCTATTGGTTGACTTTAACGAATAAATTCTCTTCAAGATATCTCGCCACTGTTTCCTTGACTCTCATTGCACTTCTTTTACTTTTGAATAGTATAACACAATCATTTGCATATCTTACAAATCGATTTTCCTCTTCTTTCCCTTTCTGTTATGAAGTGACCTTTGTCAAGTATAAATTACACATTCATAATAAAATTATTTGATTTTATCATCAATGGCATACAAAAGCCCCAAAATATTAGATTTTTCGACAGTTAACCACTCTGTTATACGAGGATTGGCTACCCCAAGGTTAATGGTCCGTCAAATAAGTTCTAACTATCTTTTTGCGTGGATCATGAATAATTGTTGACATTTCAAGATCGCGACTTCTCTCATATCTTATTTATGCCACAAAGAAAGGACCGTAGATAACTAAACCTGCTTCTCCTTTTTTGAGGCTCTTCTATGCCATTGATTTCATGTGCTCTTGTTGAATGCCAAATTAAATGGTAAAAAGTTCTTCAATTTATTTGGTTAGG
>CAYSWW010000148.1:0-5393 GCA_964434915.1 uncultured Coprobacillus sp. | reverse complement strand
ATAACCGCAACAATGAAGGATTTGTGCACATCAACGCCACAGGCTCTAGGGTAAATGATTTCCATAAATAAAAAGCTCCTTTCAGATTATAGAGAAGGAGCTCAGTGACTGGCTGAACAACACTAAAAGATTAACTCAAGTCAATGATTAATCTGCAGACTAGAATGTCGATACTCATGTGTGCTTGAAAAGTTCAGTCTTGCACTGGTTATTATACTGTTTTGAACTGAACGAGCTGCAGAAATCTACAACTCACCTCACCGTGCTTTGTAGTGTAAGACTCCTTCAGTAAGAATATAAAATAAAATGCCTGCACAAGCAAGGAATCATTCAGGACTATGTGTGCCTTGTAGCCGCAGGTGGAAAGGAATGTGTGGTTATTATGAAAATTGAATGGTTTAAGGAATATAGTGGATGTTTGAACAGAGATATGGAGTTTAACGTTTATGGTCATGCTGGTCAACCTATTTTGGTATTTCCTTCTCAAAATGGACGTTATTATGATTTTGCGAATAATGGAATGGTTGCAACAATAGAACATTTGATTGATGAAGGTAAAGTACAATTGTTTTGTTGTGATAGCATTGATCAGGAATCATGGTCTGACGAAGGTGGCGACTATAGACATAGAACTTATATGATAGAACAATGGTTCTATTATATTGTTAATGAATTAGTACCAAGAATTTTTGAAATTAATTCTTATGGTAATGGTGGTCGTTATGCAGAAGGTATCTTGACAACAGGATGTTCTATGGGAGCATCACATGCGGCTAATTTTATGTTTAGAAGACCTGATATATTTAATGGATGTATTGCTTTGAGTGGTTATTATGATAGTGATTTATTCTTTGGGGATTATCATGATGATATATTATATCGTAATTCACCAATTCAATATATTAATGGTATGAGTTATGATCATCCTTACGTTGAAATGTATCGTCATAATAAAATTGTTTTATGTACCGGACAAGGGGCATGGGAAGATGATATGATTAGAAGTACTTCAAGGATGAAAGAATTATTGGATTATAAAGATATTTCAGCATGGATTGATTTTTGGGGATATGATGTTAATCATGATTGGCCATGGTGGCGTGTCCAATTCCCATATTTTGTAGAGAAGGTGATATAATATGAATTTAGTTTTTATTTCTCCGAATTTTCCATCATATTTTTATAATTTTTGTGATCGTTTAAAAGCAAGAGGGGTTAATGTTTTAGGAATAGGAGATGCTAATTATCAAACTTTGCCTTATCATACTCGTATAGCAATGATTGAATATTATAAAGTAGATAGTTTGGAAAATTACGAAGAGGTTTATCGTGCATGTGCCTATTTTACATGGCATTATGGAAAAATTGAATGGATTGAATCTCAAAACGAATATTGGTTAGAATTAGAAGCAACATTACGTAATGAGTTTAATGTGACAACTGGAACAAAGATTCAAGATTTGGCACCGATGAAATACAAGTCTAAAATGAAAGCTGTATATAAGAAAGCAGGTATTCCTACTGCAAGATATAGATTAGTAGATGATTATCAAGCAACGAAAGCATTTGCGAATAAGGTTGGTTATCCGGTAATCGTTAAACCTGATAATGGTGTTGGAGCAAGTTCAACATATAAACTTAAAAATGATGATGAATTGGATTATTTCTTTGCAACAAAAGATCCATATGTTCAATTTATTATTGAAGAAATGGTGCCTGGACATGTTGAAACATTTGATGGTATTACTGATAAAGATAAAAACATTTTAATTTCTACTAGTCATGTTATGTTGAATTCGATTATGGATAATGTTAATGATGCTTGTGATACTGCTTTTTATTCTCAACCGGTTGAAGGATTGGATTTGGCAGAAATTGGAAAACGTGCTGTAGAAGCTTTTGATACGAGAAGTCGTTTTTTCCATTTTGAGTTTTTTAGATTAGATGAAGATCGTGAAGGTTTAGGTCAAAAAGGTGATATAGTAGGACTTGAAGTTAATATGCGTGCTCCAGGTGCTTATATGCCAGATATGGCTAATTATGCCTATGATGTTGACGTATATACAATATGGGCGGATATGGTGAAATATAATAAGTGCTTTTATGATATTAAGCGTAAATATTGGGTAGCATATACAGGACGTAGAGATGGTATTAAGTATCAAAATAATTATGATCAAATCAGGGAAACATATGGTTCAGCTATTGCCTTGGAAACAGATGTTCCCAAATCATTATCTGCTGCCATGGGTAATCATGTTTTTATAGTTAAATCAAAAACAAAAGATGAATTATTTGAAATGATTCGTTATATATTAAGACGTGATGATGGAACAGAATGGATGTAAAACAGAAGTTAAACCTTCTGTTTTTCTTTAAAATATGAGGAGGAAGATATGCAGAAAAAAAGAATTAGTAAAAATGATTGATCATACTTTATTAAAGCCATATGCGACAAAAGAAGATTTTGAAAAATTTTGTAAAGAAGCAAAAGCAATGGATGTTGCGATGGTAGCCATTAATAGTGCACCTGTTAAACTATGTAAAGAATTATTAAAGGAAACATCTATCCATGTAGGGGCTGCTATTTCATTTCCTTTAGGACAAACAACTATTGAAATGAAAGAACTAGAAACAAAACAGGCAATTGAAGATGGCGCTGATGAAATTGATTATGTAGTGAATATTGGAAAAGTTAAAGAACATGATTGGAAATATATTCAAAAAGAAATGGAGATCATCGTTTCAATTTGTCAACAAAATCATGTTATTTCAAAGGTTATCTTTGAAAATTGTTATTTAACAAAAGATGAAATTGTTCAACTTGCTACTATTGCTAAAGAAGTTCAACCACATTATAATAAAACAAGTACAGGTTTTGGGACTTCAGGCGCAACTGTAGAAGATGTGAAATTAATGAAAAGTGTTGTAGGTCATGATGTGAAAGTAAAAGCTGCTGGTGGTATTAGAGATTGGCCAACATGCCAAGCAATGATTAAAGCAGGGGCTTCTCGTATTGGAACAAGTAGCTCATTAAAAATATTGGCAGAATTTGAACAAATAAGAACATGAATTTCCATAATGTGAGATTATGGAAATTCATTTAGAATCTTATGGTATTGTTTGTCATTAGGAAAAAAGCTATAATATGATGTATAGATGAAAATAAGGGGGATGTGTATATGGAATATGTTTTACAAACAAATAAACTGAAAAAAATCTATGGATTGCATACTCAAAATGAGTTTGAGGCATTACATGATATTGATTTTACAGTTGAAGAAGGAGAATTTATTTGTATAATGGGGCCTAGTGGAAGTGGGAAATCAACATTTATTAATAATATTTCTACTATTGATATGCCAACATCTGGATTAGTTTTTATTAATGGTGTGGAAGTAAAAACAATGTCAACAACTGAAATTGGGAGATTTCGTTATGAGAATTTAGGTTTCATTTTTCAAGATTTCAATCTTTTAGATACACATACACTTTATGAGAATATTGCTATGCCATTATCACTTGCAAAAGTACATAAAAGTGAAATTAAGGAGAGAGTCACAACTATTGCCCATTCTTTGGATATAGATCATCTTTTATATAAATTTCCTTATGAATGTTCAGGTGGTCAAAGACAACGAACAGCGATTTGTCGAGCATTAGTAGGAAATCCTAAAATTATTATTGCAGACGAGCCAACAGGAAATTTGGACAGTGTTAACTCGCAAGAATTAATGAAAATTTTAAAACAATTGAATGATGAAAAACATGTGACGATAATTATGGTATCACATGATACTATGATTGCTTCTTATTCATCAAGACTTGTATATATTAAGGATGGAGAGATTAAAGAAACATTAAGACGTGAACATTTAACTCAAGATGAATATTTCAAAAGAATTGATGAACTTAATTCTTTTGAATCAAGAAAGTTGATTCGAGAATAAATGTTTTTATCAGCTTTAAAGTCAATAAAAGATGATTTTTCACGTTTTCTCTTTTATTGGTTGACATTTGTATTAACTTCAATGTTTATGTTTTTGTTTTTTCATCTTTCTTATTCGGATATTGTTGGAGTAAAGATTATTAATAGTCAGAATAATATTGCAACAACTTTAACAGTTTTAGATATAGCAATATGTATGATTGTTATCTTTTTTGCAAATGATTTTTATGTAAAAAAGAAATCTCAAAGTATTGCGATAAGATTAGTTGTAGGAGGAACCTATTTCCAGATTGTTCAATATCTTTTATTTCAAACATTTTTCTTGTTTTTGTTAGCTATTCCAGTTGGTATTTTTTGCGCGTGTTTATGTATGCCTTTAATTAATACGATATTAGAGGTTTATTTGCATAGTCAGGCGACTATTGGTTTTCGCTTGGATGCAATTGTTTCGACTGTTGTTATTTTGGTTGTTGAAATTATATGGTGTACTATTTTAAATTTGGGTTATGCTTATAGACATTCTATCAAGAACTTACTTGACAATGAAAAAACACAAGTTAAATTAAAAATCACTACTCTTTATCATTTTCATGTTTCACCTAAAGTGATGAAATGGGGAAGTTTATTCTTATTTGTTGTTCCGGTTATTCTGTTTTATATTTGGAGTGCTGAACCGTCTAATTTATTGTTTCTTTCTATTATTGGAATGATTGGGTTGTATTTGAGTATTGAACAGTTTGTAATCTCTCAGATAAATGATTTTATCCAAAATAAGTGGATTGAGCATAAGTTAAAATTAATTTATTATGGATTTTTAAGAAATAATTTTATATTTATGAAAAAAAATATAATTTTATTGATTGTAAGTGATATTTTGATATTAGCTTTATTGATTTCCACTTTACAAAATCCTATTGAGGTCATGCTATCAATGATATCGTTTGTGATCATTAATGTACTGTTGTCTTTATCTATTATGTTTTGTTATTCTGCAGAAATTGTTGGAAGGAAAAAACTGTTTCAATCAATAGAAAGATTAGGTTATATGAAAAATGATCAAAAGAAAATCATTTTTCACGAAGTGATAGGGTTATATGGATTTATTATAGGTGTTTCATTGTTTTATATATGTAATATATTTATTGTTCTCTATATTCATGATTTTTTACATATTTATTTGATATTAGGAATGTTGGTTGGATTTCTTTTACCATTAATAATATGTGGCTTTTTGAATTATATATACTATTTAAAACAAGTATTATAAAATCTTAATAAAAAGGATCAGAATTTTCGTCACGGAACTGATCCTTTTCAATGTGTGCCGAGCATGACATGGATTCAGTTGGAGATAAACCAACCATAGGTATTTACTGTTGAACTGCCAACTTTTTAGTTCAAAAAGTGATAAATTTATTCCAATTAATGAAAACAACTATATAAT
>CAYSWW010000147.1:0-5488 GCA_964434915.1 uncultured Coprobacillus sp. | reverse complement strand
GCAATGAGGTGAGGAAAATCAATATGCTATTTTGATCTTTTACTCAGGTGAAACTGAATTTATCATTAAAGTTGTGCACATTATAGTTAATAAAAAAGGCTATTACAATTACATGTATTGCAAATAATACACTTTCACCGATGGGGGATGTTAGTTTACTTATGTCTTTTAACAAAGATAGGTCATTTTGCTACAGTTTGATATTAGCATATATGTTCTCTTTAGATTGTCAAAAGAATTTAGATTGCTGTATTGCAATTGTTAAAGAAAGTAATGATTGATTTTTAGGATTTGAATATATTGATGAGGAATAGTTGACTTAAATTATTTTTGCTATTGGATTTGGTTGACAACTTTATATATTCATAATAAAATTGATATACTTGGAGGAAAAACCATGGAAAAAATGATAGAAATAAAGGACTTATCTTTTGAATATGAAGAAGGAGCTAAGACAATTTCTCATATTTCTTTTGATATTCAAAAGGGAACATATACAACGATTTTAGGACATAATGGTAGTGGTAAGAGTACAATAGCTAAATTGTTAATAGGTTTGTTAGAAAAGAAAAGTGGAGAAATTATTGTAGGTGGAATTTCTCTTCAAGAAAGTACGCTTAACGAAGTCAGAAATCAAATAGGTATTGTGTTTCAAAATCCTGATAATCAGTTTATAGGTGCTACTGTTCGTGATGATATTGCGTTTGGCTTAGAAAATAAATGTGTTGATCCGGCTTTAATGGATGATATCATCAATGAATATGCTAAAAAGGTAAATATGCTTGACTTTTTGGATCATGAACCTACTAAACTGTCAGGAGGTCAAAAACAAAGAGTAGCTATAGCTGGGATTTTAGCAATGAGTCCTTCAATTATTATTTTAGATGAAGCGACAAGTATGTTAGATCCAAAGGGAAAAAAAGAAATCAATACACTTGTCCATCAATTAAATAAAGATAAAGAAATAACAATTGTATCTATTACACATGATATTGAAGAAGCAGCATTATCAGATTATGTTATTTTATTGAACGATGGTCATGTCATTGATATCGGTAGACCTGAAGATGTCCTCATAAATCAGAAACAAATTGAAGCTCTTTCTTTAGATGTTCCTTTTGCATATAAAGTATCTAAAGGATTACAAGAAAGAGGTATTCAGATAGATCAATATATTGATAGAGAGAAGTTGGTGAAAGCATTATGTCAATTACATTCAAAGATGTAGAATATATCTATAGTCCGAATACTCCTTTTGCATATCATGCTTTAAAAGGTATTAACTTAAATATTCGTTCAGGAAGTATGACAGCTTTAATTGGTCATACTGGGAGTGGAAAATCAACACTTATACAACATATTAATGCTCTATTGTTGCCAACTTCTGGTGAAGTTCATATTGAAGATGTTATGATTTCCGCAACTGATAAACCTCAAACTTTAAAATCTTTAAGAAAAAAAGCCGGTTTAGTTTTTCAATTTCCTGAATATCAATTATTTGAAGAGACTATTCTTAAAGATATTATTTTTGGACCAAAGAATTTTGGAGTAAATGAAGAGGAAGCAATTAAAATTGCGAAAACAACTTTAAAATTAGTTGGATTAGATGAGTCTTATTTAGAAAAATCGCCATTTGATTTATCTGGTGGACAAAAAAGAAGGGTATCCATTGCAGGTATATTAGCAATGGAACCAGATATTTTAATTTTAGACGAACCAACAGTTGGATTGGATCCGCAAGGTGCTAAAGAAATGTTATCACTTTTTAAGAAAATTAATCAAAAAGGGAAGACGATTATTCTTGTATCTCATGATATGAATCAGGTTTTAGAATATTGTGATGATGTTGTCGTAATGAATCAAGGTAAAGTTGAGAAACATGTATCTGTTGATCAGTTGTTTAGAGAAACTGAGTATCTAACATCTTTAAGTATAGATTTGCCAATCATTACATCATTTATTTTAGATTTAAATAAGCATGGTTTTCATGTAGATCCTTCTATTAAAGATATTGATATTTTAATCGATCAGATAGGAGGTCAAATAAATGAATAATATGATGTTTGGAAAATATTTACCTATAGATAGCTTTGTTCATAGATTAGATCCACGTTTAAAACTTGGTGCTTTACTTTTATTGTTGATAACAGTATTTTTTGATGCTGGTTTTTTAGGTTATGCTATTTTAGGAGTATTTGTCATTATTATGGCTATGCTCTCAAAAATGAAAGTTTCAACAATTATCAAAGCTATGAAACCAATGTTAATCATGATGTTATTTTTAATGTTTTTTAATCTCTTATTTATTCAAAATGGAAGATTATTATTTCAATTTTGGTTTATTAAAATTTATGATCAAGCATTGCTTCAAACTTTGTATATTATTATCCGCTTAATTTTAATTATTATCATGACAACAATTTTAACTGCAACAACAAAGCCTTTGGATTTAACATTAGGCATTGAACATCTTTTATCTCCTTTTAAGAAAGTAGGATTTCCTGTACACGAAGTCGCAATGATGATTTCTATTGCTTTGCGTTTTATTCCAACATTATTAGAAGAAACGCAAAGGATTATGAAAGCACAAGCAAGTCGAGGTGTAGAATTTTCAGAAGGAAATTTAAAAGATAAAATTATGTCAATAGTTTCACTTATTATTCCACTTTTTATTTCTGCATTTCAAAGAGCTGAAGATTTAGCTAATGCTATGGAAAGTCGTAATTATAATCCAGAAGCCAAAAGAACAAGATATAAACAGCTTCGTTGGAAGATTACTGATACGATATCGTTATTATGTGTATTAGTGATTTCATCAACATTGATTATAATGAGTTTTGTTTTATGAGAGTAAAATGTATTGTGAGTTATGATGGAAGTAAATTTCATGGGTTTCAAGTGCAACATAATGAGCGAACTGTTCAAGGTGAAATACAAAAGGCATTAAGAAAAATTAATGAAGAAGATATTATTATTCATGCATCGGGAAGAACAGATGCTAAAGTACACGCTATTCATCAAGTTTTTCATTTTGATACACGCAAAGAATTACCACCTATGCAGTGGAAAAGAGCTATAAATCATTTTATGCCTAATGATATCTATATTTTAGATGCTTGTTATGTTGATGAAAATTTTCATTCTAGATATAGTGCAAAGAAAAAGGAATATCGATATTTGTTAAATACCAAAGAATATAATCTTTTTCAAACAAATTATATTTATCAGTATGGAAGAGAATTGAATATTGAACTCATGAAAGAAGCAGCACAAATTTTTATAGGAGAACACAATTTTGCATCTTTTTGCAGTTATGATCAATATGGAAACACTATCCGAACATTATATGTATTAGATATTGATGAAAAAGATGGAATTATAACATTCCGATTAATTGGCAATGGTTTTAGAAGATATATGGTGAGACATATTGTTGGTGGATTAATTCAAGTTGGAGCAAGACGTATTTCTAAGGAAGTATTGTTAGAAATGTTAGAAAGTTGTGGAAGTAAGAAATGCTTGTTTAAGGCAAAACCACAAGGTTTATATTTACAAGAGGTGTATTATGAAGAAAGTTAATTATCATACGCATACATATCGTTGTGGGCATGCGAATGGAAATGAAGAAGAAATGGTTAAAGCAGCTATTGAAATGGGGATAGAGGATTTAGGAATATGTTGTCATGTTCCACTTCCTCGTTATCGTAAACATCTCCTTTTGTCTATTCCTTCAATAAGAAGTGTAAGGAGTCTTCTATCTTTAGGTTTAGCATTTGTAAAAAATGGACCTAATATGAGGATGCTATTTTCAGAAATGAATGAACATTTAGAAAAGGTCAATGATTGTCGAAAAAAATATCAAGATGATATCACGATTTATAAAGGTTTTGAAGCAGAAGGCTTAAGTGAATATTTTGATTATTATCAAAGTCTATTATATGAGCATAAAGTTGATTATTTGATTTTAGGTCATCATTTTCATAAACATTGCATACATAGTGATTATTTTGGAAGAGAAAACTTGTCTAAAAAAGATATATATTTATATTGTAATGATGTAGAGAAAGCAATAGAAACACATCTGTTTAGTTATGTTGCGCATCCGGATTTATTTTTAATGGGTTATCATCAATTTGATTTAGATGTACAAACAGTGTCTAGACGTATTTGCGAAAAAGCAAAAGAACATCATATTCCATTAGAAATAAATGCAGGGGGTATGCGTAAAGGATTAAAAGATATTAATGGTGAACAGATTTACTTATATCCTAATGTTCATTTTTGGGATATAGCAAGTGAAGTAGGAAATGATGTCATTATAGGCTTTGATGCACATGATCCTTCGGATTTTAATGAAGGAATGTATAAACAACTATTGCAATTTGCTGAGGATCATCATTTGCATTTAGTTGATCATTTTGAGTTTTTACAAGGTGATTTTAATAGATTTCAAGGAGAATATGATATAAGATGTCTTTAATTTTAAGAAAACCATGACAGGAAGGCGAATGAGTCTTCCTTTTGAAATGGAGAAAAAATATAAGATATGAAGAAAATAATATTGACAAAAAACTCAATATAGCTATAATTATAGGTGCCTTATTTTAGTATTTGTAGCCCCGGAAACTACAGGAGGATAAAAATGAGACAAACAACTATGGCTAAAGAAGCCACAATTGAACGTAAATGGTACGTAGTTGATGCTGATGGTTTAACATTAGGACGTTTAGCATCAGAAGTAGCATCTGTATTAAGAGGAAAACATAAACCAACTTTTACACCACATGTAGATACTGGTGATTATGTTATTATTGTTAATGCAGAAAAAGTTGTGATGAGCGGTAATAAATTAGATACTGTAAAATATTATCATCACACTGGATGGCTAGGTGGTTTAAAAGTAAAAACTGCTCGCCAATTCCAAGAATCAAATCCAACTGGATTTGTTGAGGCAGCTGTTAAAGGTATGTTACCTCATAATACACTTGGAAGAAAACAAGGGATGAAATTATTTGTTTACACTGGTAGTGAACATCCACATGCAGCACAAAAACCAGTAGAGTTAAAAATTAAGGGATAGGAGGACGAGATAAATGGCTAAGGTACAATACAGAGGAACTGGACGCAGAAAGTCTTCAGTAGCACGTGTTATCTTAACACCAGGTGCAGGTAAAATTGTCATTAATGGTAGAGATGCAAAAGATTATTTACCATCAAATGTTTTATTAATGATCGTCAACCAACCACTTGAATTAACTGGAACAACTGGTAAGTTTGATGTGACTGTTAATGTTTATGGTGGTGGATATTCAGGACAAGCTGGAGCAATTCGTCACGGGATTTCAAGAGCTCTATTAGAAGCTGGTTCAGATTATAGATCAGTATTAAAAGCTGCAGGATTCTTAACACGTGATGCACGTGTCAAAGAACGTAAGAAATATGGTCTTAAAGCAGCACGTAGAGCACCACAATTCTCAAAACGTTAATT
>CAYSWW010000146.1:0-5509 GCA_964434915.1 uncultured Coprobacillus sp. | reverse complement strand
GATGAATTGCAAGTTTGTTATGAGAAGGATTTATTTGAGAAAAAACATGTCTTATTTAGTGAGATATGATATACTTTGGCATGGAGGAATTGTTATGATTAAATTAATAGCGACAGATATGGATGGAACGTTTCTTGATTCGGATAAAAAATTTGATAAAGAGTTTCTATCACTTTTTTATCAATTAAAAGAAAAAGGGATTAAATTTGTAGTAGCAAGCGGTAATCAATATTATCGTTTATATCAGAAGTTTGTTCCTTTGAGTGAAGAAATGTATTTTATTGCTGAAAATGGGAGTTATATAGCACAAGGGGAAACAGAATTATATTGTAATGTTATTCAACCTTCTTTAGTAAAAAGAATAGAAACATTAGTAAATAAAACACCACGTATTTTTATGGTCATGTGTGGACGAAAAGGAGCTTATATACTGAAAGATTATTTTGAATATCGTCATGAATTAAAAAAATATTATTGTGCTTATTCTTTTGTAGATTCATTTGAAGAAGTTTATGATGATATTATGAAGATAGCTTTATATGATCCGCAAAATCATATCAAAGAGTTATTAGATGATTTTCAAGCACAGCTTCCTGAAGAATTAAAAGTTGTTACTTCAGGAAATGAATGGATGGATATTCAAAATAAAGATATAAATAAAGGAATAGCTATACAGTTCTTACAAATGATTTATGAAATTAAGCCTTCTGAATGTGTGGCATTTGGTGATCAGATGAATGATTATGAACTATTAGAACATGTTCAATATAGTTATGCTATGAGTAATGCGGTTGTACAAATCAAAGATATTGCATATGAAGTTATTGGATCAAATGATGAACAAGGTGTTATTGTAAAAATAAAGGAAATATTGAAAAATGATGTATAAAATGATAGCTTTGGATATTGATGGTACATTGTTGAATGCTGATCAGACAATTATGCCGATTACAAAGCAAATGCTTATAGAGTTGCAAAATCAAGATATTGCAGTTGTATTATCTAGTGGTCGAGATATAGAAAGCTTAGAAAAGATAGGAAAGATGATAGATATGACTCGCTATCCACAAAGTGGATATATTTGTTTAAATGGATTAGAAATATATGATTCTCAAAAGCAATTGCTTTATCAGGCAAATAAATTACAAAAAGAAGATGCAATGATTTTGAGTCAAATTGCTCGAGACTTTCAATTGGATGTCATTTTTTTCTTTGAAAAACAATTATATATTTTAGAGTATGGTCATACACATATTATTGAAAATCATTTTAAAACTTTTCAAAAAGATTATATAACAAATGTTAAGAATATTCCTCAATTTACTGATTTACGTAAAGTGGTTTACATTCAACAAAAAGAGCAAATCCAAGAAATATTACCTACCTTACATCAAACTATGGATAATTTTTTTGAAATGACATTAGTAGAACCAGATTGGATAGAAATTAATCCTAAAGGTTTAACAAAAGGTCATGCTCTAAAAGAATTGGCACAAATGAAAGAAATTCCACTTAGTCAAGTTATCGCTTTTGGAAATGGTGAAAATGATATTACAATGTTGAAAACAGCAGGCCGAGGAATAGCGATGTCAAATGCTTTTGAAATTGTTAAACATAATGCAGATGATATATGTGGGCATTATAATGATGATGGTATAGGAAAGTATTTAGAGAAGTTATATAATAAGGACAAAAATATGTTTGTAAATTGTGAACAGTAATTTTTGTCTTTTTTCTTTTTCATTAAAATATTGAAATTATGATGTCAATACTGTACTTTGATTATGTATTAGTGGTAAAACCGACATAATAGCCCTTCCCCAATATAGTGTGATATTGGGATCGACATTTAGAGAGCAACTTTTTTGCGATTACTGTTACACATAAAACCATAATGTCTGATTTTAATGAAACGAGGTGACAATATGTGCATCATGAATCTATGGATAAATTCTATTGCATCTCATGTCATCTCTTTTTGTTTACCTATATCCCTGTCATTCTTGAATCT
The DNA here is from genome assembly GCA_964434915.1 of uncultured Coprobacillus sp. GTDB lineage: Bacteria > Bacillota_I > Bacilli_A > Erysipelotrichales > Coprobacillaceae > CAYSWW01. The sequence continues at coordinate 3,498 of CAYSWW010000146.1, read as the reverse complement.
GAAGGTAACGTTATGAAATGAATTGTCATAGTTTAATATTTTGGAATTAGAAATAACGATTCGATGAGAATATCTTCCTATATAGTTAAAAACAGCTTGATTGTTTCTAAATGTTTTTTTGAATAGACCACCCACTCCTTATGATAGAGTTCTGAAATCAAGGACATATAAGGACATATATAGAAGAGCCTCAAAAAAGGAGAAACAGGTTGAGTTTTTTCTTTGTGGCATAAATAAGATATGAGGGAAGTCGCGATCTAATTATTCATGCATAGATAGTTAGAACTTATTTGACGAACTATTAACTTTGGGGTAGTCAATCCTCGTATAACAGAGAGATTAACTGTTCGATAAATCTCATATTTTGAGGCTCTTGTATGCTATTGATAATAAAATTAAATAATATTATTATGAATGTGTAATTTATACTTGACAAAGGTCACTTCATAACAAAATAATGAAGATAAAGAGAAGTGATTGCTAAAGAATCATGACCGATACGACAATAATGGTAGAAGTTCCTTCTGATAGTTTCGTTGCAGGTTTTATTGCCATTATGAAAAGAGATAAAGAAACTATCAGAACGAGGTCGAATGTGATATTCTTTAGCATATTTCTGGATAGCACGATAAATGGTGTTGTCCAAGGGAACATAATAACGAGATTTATTTCTTTTTGATTCACGAATATGAATGCACATGTTCGATTGATCTCTGGTGTGTATATCAGAAACTTTAAGTTGAATGATTTCGTTAATGCGAAGACCACAGCATAATCCAAGCTTGATGATGCAATCCATTCTAGAATCAGAAGAACAGGCAGAAAAAAGAGCATGAATCTGAAAATCAAAAAGGAAGTCAATTTCCTTTCGAGCGAATCTAGCCATAGGGACTTTATATAAATTGAGAGGTTTGTCCAAAACAGAGAAAAAGAAGAATCTAATGTAGGAGTTATTGGAATTAATGGAATTCTTCTTCAAAGAAGTAGAATGAAGATAGATAAGATAATCACGAAACAGATCGGAAGTAATTTCAAATTGATTATTATAGGAAATGAAGTCAAGGAATCTAGCGATGCCATCCATGTCATTTAAGATAGTACGATCAGAGACATTTTTAAGTTTAAGAGATAGATTGACTTCATTGAGAATAGGATATTGAGAGATTTTGTTATTTATACTTTTCATATTCATATCATTATCAGTCCTTTTTTGGATAAAAATGACAAAAAAAGTCATCAAAGGAAGATGGTTAAATAAAATTTATAGAAAATATATGAAAGAGATGGACTGCCGCACAGCGGTTTAGTACAATAGGTGTATAAAATATCATAATTAATAATTTAGAGGTATATGTATGAAGAGAGTAAGAATCGGTATAACGTGTAGTGAAATAGATAAAAATAAAAGAAGCATGCAATCTGTAAATGAAGATTATATTGATGCAATTATTAAGGCAGGAGGAATTCCTTTCTTGTTGCCGATTTGTGATGAGGAGAAGGTTATTCAATATCAAGTAGAGGGTATTGATGGATTGTTAGTAACGGGTGGAGTGGATATGAATCCTTTGTTTTATCATGAAAATTATTGCTATAAACAAGGGGAATCTAGTTATCGAAGAGATGCATATGAAATGAAACTGATTCAATATGCATATCAATTCAAGAAACCAATCTTTGGTATCTGCCGTGGACAACAGGTTATTAATGTAGCTTTTGGGGGATCACTTTATCAAGATAACAGTTTAGCAGGTGATCATGTGATGCAACATATACAGTTAGAAAAAAGAGCTTATCCAAGTCATAAGATTGATATAATGGAGGATAGTTTTTTGACACCGATTTTTGGTAAAACAGCTTATGTAAATAGTTTTCATCATCAATCAATTAAAACTCTAGCAGAGCATTTTCGAGTTGTTGCAAGAAGTGATGATCAAATCATTGAAGCAATTGAACATATTAATCAACAGATTTGGGCAGTTCAATTTCATCCTGAATCAATGCGAGAAAGAGATGAGAAAATGCATGCTATTTTTGAATTTTTTGTAAAAGAAGTGATGAATTGGAGGGGTTAATGAATGAAAAAATGTTATTGCTTTATATTAAGTATTTTATTGATGTTTGGTTTATTATGTGGTTGTGAAGAACAAAACATTACAATTCAGCTTAAACAAGAACAATTTAAGATTGAATTGGGGAACCCAATTCAAACAGAAGCATATTATTATTTAAATCTAGAAAATTTAGAAGATGAAGAAAAAGAATATGTTAAAGAGAATGCAAAATTTTCCGTTGAAGTAAATGATGATGATTATATTGAAAAATATGATCTTAAGTATGAAAAAGAAGGAACTTATCATGCAACAATTCAACTTCAAAAACAAGTTTTGAATTTTGATATTTTGATTCAAGATACAAGTGTACCAGTTATTTTAGGGAATAGTGAAGATGAGTTAGAAGTATTTGATTATAATGATGTAGATGATTTAGATATTGTTGAAAATGTTGTGACAGTAAAAGATGCAGCAGGAAATCAAGCTGTAAAAATAATTAATCAAGAAATAAAAGATTATGTTAAAATGGATGTTCCTTACTATAATCAAATGGATGTTGATGCACCGAATGGCTGTGAAGCAACATCACTATATATGGCTTTAAAATATAAAGATAAGATTGATATTGACTTGACCACTTTTATTCAAGATGAACTTTATGATTCTAATCCTTACTATGGATTCTCTGGAAATCCTTTTGGAAGAAAGCAAAATGAAGATGATTATTTTACTGTGTTTGCAACACCTATAGCAGAATATGGTTCTCAATATACACCTTGTTATGATATATCTCATTCAAATTTAGAAGATATTAAAGCATATCTAAGTCAGGATTGTCCTGTTGTGGTCTGGGGGACTGGCAAATTTAAAGAACCCCAAAAGAGAACTTTCTATTTTGGAGAAGTCACAGAAAACTTGCATATTGTTTTATTGACTGGATATGATGAAGAAAAGGGTGTTTTCTTCTTGAGGGATCCATATAGAGAAAATTATCAAGAAGTTGAATATGATCAATTTGAATCCGTTTATAAAAGTATGCCATTTGCAGTAGCAGTATGCGATTAAATAGTCCTTATTTTTTTAAGGGCTTTTTGTGTGCTTTCAAATACAAAATTTCTATAAATATTTTTTGCTTTATCAGTCTATTTGGTTTCAAAATTGTTTCTATATTCTTTTCAAGAGTATAGATTTTTTTATATTTTTAAATATAAAACCACCAAATTATTTTATTTGATCAATCTTGTTGATTAGTACATTAATTTAAAAGAAAAATTCAAAATAAAAGATTTATGCAGATTAATTTGTTTGTTTTTTTTCTTATTTCCACATTCACACTATTTTCGATGATTATTCATTTTATTTTAAAAGGACTGTCTCTAATAAACTACCCCGGGGCAGAGCCCACTATGTCCACAAGGACATTTTAAAGAAAACAGATTCATACATT
>CAYSWW010000145.1:0-5583 GCA_964434915.1 uncultured Coprobacillus sp. | reverse complement strand
GTATTATCTCACAACTATCGGTTCACTTACAGTGTGTTGATTATAGACCACTTACAAAATATATCATATGTTTATTTTAGAAGTAAATGATCATTATAATTCTGTGTCGTAGAAGAAAAGAGATGAATAAGGCTTTCAACATTCATTTCTTTTCTTTCTTTATCAGTAATTAAAGCGATAATTTGACCATCTTTCATAATCATTGTTTTATTTCCATATTTCAATGCATCTTCCATATTATGGGTAATCATTAGCGTTGTAATATGATGTTCTTTAACGATTTCAGATGTGATACTCATTACCTTTTCTGATGTTTTTGGATCTAAAGCTGCTGTATGTTCATCTAACAATAATAATTCAGGTGTAACATATGTTGCCATTAATAATGTTAAGGCTTGTCTTTGACCGCCAGATAGAGTTCCGACTTTGGAATTAAGTCGCTCTTCTAAACCTAAATGAAGTGTAGCTAAAGCATCTTTCATTTCTTGTTTTTGCTTATGCGAAAATAAAGATAAGGAAAAGTGTTTTCCACGTTGAGAAGCTAGAGATAGATTTTCCTCAATCGTCATAGAAGGTGCTGTTCCTTTAAGTGGATCTTGAAACAGCCTTCCTATCATACGCGAACGTTTATATTCAGGCATAGTTGTTAAATCTTGACCATTTAAAATAATTTTTCCTTGAGCAATAGGAACTGCTCCTGATATAGCTTGAAATAATGTTGACTTACCTGCTCCATTACTACCAATAATTGTAACAAAATCACCTTTATCTAATTTCAGATTGACAGATGATAATGCCTCCTTTTCATTAATTGTTCCGTGATTAAAAACAACTGAAACATTTTGAAGTTCTAGCATTTTCTTTTCCTCCTTGTGACACGAGTAAAAGCTATCGCGACAATAACCAATAGAGCTGATAATAATTTCAAATAACCAGATGGTAAACCCAATTGTAAAGCAATTGTTAAAATAAATCTGTAAAGAATTGAACCAAAAACAACTGCAATCAGTTGAAAACCAATTTTATCTTTTTTAATAAAAGTAAGACCAACAATAATACTTGCCAAACCAATAACCATTGTTCCTGTTCCATTCGTAATATCTGAAAACGTTTGATGTTGGGTATATATTGCGCCAGATAAAGCAACAATTCCATTTGCTAATGCTAAACCAAGAATTTTCATCTTTTCTGTATCAATAGAACTTGCTCTCACCATATCCTCGTTATCACCACATGCCCGCAACGCTAATCCTAAATGTGTTCTTAAAAAATAATGTAAAAACAAACAAATTAAAACAATTAAAAAATATACAATCAATAATCGTCCATATCTATTTAAAAAGTTAAGTGGTGTAAAAATTGTATCATATCCTAAAATTGACACATTTGGTCGATCACCCATAATAGCTAAATTAATAGAATACAATCCAGTCATTGTTAAAATACCAGCCAACAAAGGCATGATCTTTAATTTTGTTGCCAGCAAGCCTGTTATGATTCCAGCACAAGCACCTAAAATAAATGCCAAAATCAACCCTAAATATGGCATTGTTTTCAGTGTCAAAACAGCACTGACTGCACATCCCAAAGTAAAACTCCCATCAACTGTTAAATCAGGTAGATTGAGAATTTTATAACTTATATAAAGTCCTAAAGACATAATTGCAAAAATACCACCTATTTCTAAAGCTCCTATAAGGACCGTTAAATTCATTGCTTACACCTCGTTTATGATTTCTAATGCATCATCATTAGCAATAGAATCAGGTAAATCTATTCCTAAAGACTCTAAAATTTGCTGATTAACATAAATTTTTAAATTATCTTTATAGACTTTAACTGAAATGTCTTTAACATCCGTTCCGTTTAAAACTTGATCAACCATATTAGCTGTCTCTTTACCAAGTGCTTCATAATTGATGCCAACACTTAAAAAACCACCATCTTGTACCATTGAATCAGCACCTACATACAAAGGAATCTGTGCTTGTACACAAGCAGAACCAATCACATTCATTGCATTTGCTACAGTATTGTCATTAGGTGTAAAAATCGCATCACAACTTCCTGCTAAAACATCAACAGCGTTTTGAATTTCATTCACATTACTAATCGTTGCTTCTTTAATTTGAATGCCTTGAGCACTTGCGTAAGCTTTAGCTTTCTCAATATTTGTTACTGAATTAGTCTCACCTTTATTATAAATCAATCCCAAAGTCTTTAATTCAGGATTAACTTCTAAAGCTTTCTCAATAATCAAGTCAACTTGAATTTCATCACTTGTCCCAGTTATATTTTTATCAGGATTTTCTAATGAAGTTGTTAAATTAGCTCCAATAGGATCACTTACGGCTGCAAAAATAACAGGAACAGTATCAGCCATAGTTGCAGCACTTTGTGCAGCGGTAGTCGCAATTGCCATCACCACATCAGGCTCTTCACCCTTAAACTCTTCAATAATGCTAGCCATCGTATTTGTATCTCCTTGAGCGTTTCTAAATATATATTCAACATTTTCACCATCAACATATCCTAATTCTTCCATTTGAGCATCAAATGCTTCTTTAATCGTATTCAAAGACGTATGCTCAACTTGTTGAATAATTGCGACCTTCTTCATTCCTGTTTCGGAATCATTTCCACATCCAACTAATAAACCGCTCATTAAACTTAAAACCATTAAACATTTAAAACATTTTCTCATTTTCATTCTCTCCTTCATATTTTTTATTTTTATTCAAATGAAAGAGCTACACCATCGTTTCATAGTCATCATTTAATCTCCCTTCCGATAGCAATTTAACAAAAAAACATCTATCCTTATCAAAGGACAGATGTCATATCTGCGGTGCCACCTTTATTGGTTTATAAAAACCCTCTCTGTAAAATGCTATCACATTTTTGCTTTGTAACGTAAGCTCACGTCTCTGGATACTTGCATAACACTTTCCCCTTCGCCCTCACAGGTCCATTGACTTAACTGCCACTGCCTAGATTCCACCATCCTAGGCTCTCTTTAAGCACATTTTTAAGTTTTATCTCCCGTTCATCGGTTTGCTATAAATAGACTTTATCACAAGTATTATATGATGTCAATCAGAAAATGTGAAAGCTTTTTTCAAAAAAAGAAATTTAAATATATATTCATCATCTGCGAACCATATAACAAAGCAATTATAACACCTAAAGTAATAAATGGACCAAAAGCAATATACTGATTCACCTTCACTCGACGAAATATCATCATAAACAAAGCATACAAACTAGCTGAAAAAACAGCAATCAAAGTTGCAATAAAAATGCTTTGCCACCCTAAAAATAACCCACAAACTGCAAAAAGTTTAATATCACCTCCACCAAAACTTTCTTTATAACAAATATTCAATAGATATAGAGGAACACTAATGATAAAAAAACCTATCAAATGAGTTTTCATTTGATGACAAAAAAATAAATATATAATATCTAATACAAATATCAATATGATGAGACTATCAGGAATTAACATTGTTTGATAATCTATCAAAGCAATTATGATCAAAATAACCATCAAAAGAAAAGATAAAAACATTTCAATTTGAATCACATAATGATGAAAACAATGAACCAACAATATGCCTCCAAGTATTTCAATAAGAAAATATCTTATAGATATTTTCTTATGACAATACCTACACCGACCTTTTAATAAAAGCCAGCTAAAAACAGGTATCAAATCATAAAAATGCAAAACATGATGGCAAAAAGGACAGCAACTACGAGATGTAATAAAATTTAATCGTTTTGGCAAACGTAAACTCACTACATTTGCAAAACTCAAAATAGATGCCCCTAACATAAAAAGACCAAAATCAAAAAACAAACTCATTTTCATAACCTCTCATTTCTCTTTTTTATATTTATTTCAAGCATTATAGTTTAGAAAAGTTATTCATGAGTTATATTAACCAATTAAAAATGATAACGATTCAATCTATCGATCATTATTAAATTCAAAACTCCATCATATACCAAAGCAATACCTATAATCCTTATAGTTAAAATAGCTGTTTGAAAAGGATTAAAAATCATCATAAATCCTATAATAACAAGGATAATTGATAAAATCATCTCATAATACCAACGATAATATGTATACTTTTGAAGCTGTAAAGCTTTCATCACATTCATAATTCCCTCAAAGAGAATAAAAATACCTGCAACAAAAGGTACTAGCTTCATGACAGTATAATACAAAACCATTATACACCCACTAATTAAACAAAAAATAATACCATAAAACAATTCATGCTTCATATAAAGATAATTCTCGTTAGAAAAATAATGAATCAGATATCTTATACCATTTATCAAAATCACAAAAGCTAAAATAGCACAAATCATACGACTCGTCCTATATGGAAAAAAGAATAAAATAATTCCAAATAAAATAAAAACAACCGAAGAAAAACCTACATTCTTCTTAAAATTTCTAAAGTATTCAAACATATTTTCACCTTCTAAACAATTATCTCCTATTTATTTTAAAAATATATGAACAAATGACAAATGATTTACTTTTTCTATTGATCAGGTTATGTGAGTCGCTATCATCTACATAAACATGATCTTTATAGGACATAAAAATCAATCAACTATTTACATAGACTGATTTTATCGTTTCATTTTTGTTTATATATAACCACTGTCTTAATACATTTCCTTTATTATCCAGTTGTGAGTCCATCAATCGACAATGTTTATCAAAGTATAGAACCTGAATACTCTTCTTATAATAAGTATCATCTGTAAGTGACGAATAATTGTTTCGATTGCTTCTACCCCTGCAAAATATTTCATTCAACATGAAATAAGCCGGTACAATAAAAGTAAATAATATTAATCCAATAAAATAAGAGACACTATAAAACTGATAACGTGGATTAATGGTTATTCCAGTATGACCACTAAAGCAATATATTAGCTGCATTCCTAAAAATAAACTATGATCATATTAACCTTACATTTCTTTCCGTCAGTAGTTTCAAGGCACACATTGGTATGAAAATCATTCATTTCTTTTTATCAAAGTAAGTGTTATAATATGCGTGGTTATATAAGCTTCCCAACATTCATTTCAAATTTACTCATCAATTTGTATCTTCATGTGCAGGTGTGCTACTTGTTTTTAGATAGAAATATAATTTTTTTGTCTCTTTTTAGAGTCCTTTTTGTCTTTTAACACATCCAATTTCAATACTTTTAGATATTTTCAGATTAACCACCCATGACCATATCATTTTCTTTTCCATCACACTCTCCTCTCTAACCGGTAAATTTACCGAGTAAATAAAAAGTAGCACATCCTTAGACATAATCCTTTCATACTTCACCAAATAAAATATATCATTATTTATTCTCTATTATTTTAATATTTCAAATAAACCAATATTCTTTTTAAAACAACTTACTGAAATCTCTTTTAGTATTAACGATTCGATAAATATATATAACGTCATCTATACGTTTTTTAATAGTAGCATATGTTTGATTGATAACATGCATTCTATATCCTAATTGATTTAATCATTTATCAAGTGTAAG
>CAYSWW010000144.1:1471-5588 GCA_964434915.1 uncultured Coprobacillus sp. | reverse complement strand
TCTCATAACATTCATATTACTATTATCATTTAAAAATCAAATCCTTATACAAATTATCATACCTTTGAAACATAAGTGAAATATCATACTCTTTAGAGCGTAATAGACAATGCAGAGCTACTTCTTTATAAAAATCTCTATTATTAACTAAAATATCTTTAGCAAACTCTTGTTCATCATGAACTTCAAATAAAATTCCAGCACCCCTTACCACTTCGGATAAGCCAGGAACATTCGACGCAATTAGGGGCTTTCCTGCAGCCATTCCTTCAACCGCAGCTAAGCCAAAACCCTCATAATTAGAAGACATCACTATAATGTCCGACATTTTAAGAATTACCGGAACATCATTTCTGATGCCTAAAAAATGAGCACGATTTTCCAAATTCAATAACTTCACCATTTCTCTATGCTCATCTAAAAGTCGTCCATCTCCAACAAATAATACATAATATTCTTGAGGTAAAAGTCGTAATGCCCGTAATAATGTTTTCCGATCTTTTTGAATATTAAATTTTGCAACTTGAGTTATCACAATGCTAGATTGAGAAATTCCCAGCTCGTTCTTCGATATAGATTTGGTCCTACTTATTTTAAATGTATCTACACCATTCTTAATCACAAGGATTCTGTATTTTAAACTTTCCAAATTATCAATCAACATACTATGTACACCTTCAGAAATGGCTATAATTCTATCATATCGAGAATAGACAAATGTTCTATCCACTTCAACCAATATTTATTTTGTCTATTATTTAAAGTACTATGCTCTGTATAAACCAACCTACAAGAAGGGAAGGACAACAACTTGGCTAATGCTACCCAATATAAGGCTGGAAATAAATGTACATGAATTATATCATACTTCCGTATAGATACATCAATTTAAGAATAGAGATAGGATTATATTTGCTTTTAGAGATTATTTTGTAGTCACAGCCTAAAGAAATAATACTTTCAGATAATGAAGGTACTCTGTCTTCTAAAGAAATAAGATCAACGGTATATGCATATTTCTTTTGATATTCCAAAAGACTATACATTAATTTAGCTGCACCATTTCCTATCCAAACATGTGGAATAACATGAAGTATTTTCATTTATCCTAGACCTTATTAAAAATGCAATCCATTGATTTATTATCACCACCTTTGAAAAGCGCATTTCGACATCCTTTATAGCATTTTGAGAAAACTTTGTGCTTTTATTTTTATTCTCCATTAATTCAATTACACGCTTAGCAAACATTGAGTCATTACCCATAGGAATCACATATCCGTCCGAGCCATCGCAAATTATCTCACTTGGTCCATTAGGACAATCAAAGCTGACACATGCCATTTCGTAAGACTTAGCCTCAATGAGTACCATAGGCAAACCTTCATAACGAGATGTCATTACATAGATAGGAAATTGCTGATAATACTCTTAAACTTTGGATGTTGCTGGAATAAATCTTATCGAATCTAAAATATTTAAATCCCTTGCCTTTGCTATAAGTAAATCTTTCTCCGTACCATTTCCTACTATATATAATTTCCAGTCGGGCATCCTTTCTATAATCTGTTTCCAAATAGGAAGTAATAAATCATATCCCTTCTGTTGCTCAAGTCTCCCTACAGTTAAAACAACCGAACAATCTTTCTGAAATGCATTAGATTTATATATTGTCGTAAAGTTATATATACGTTCAACCCTTTTTCGCAATACACTAGGACATGCCTGCCTATCTGCATCTGTCAATACAATCGTTCTATCACAGACATATACAGAAAATAAACGAAATAGAAAACCAAACCTTGAGCCCGCATGCAAATAAAAATGTTCCCATGCAATAATCCGAGGTCTATTATGATAAAACAAAAAAGATAATAAAGATATTTGTCCCATCGGTATTGCAACATTGAGAACAATATCTGGATTTATTTTTTATCATCTGCCGAAAGCGGAATGCAGCTTTAATTCTTTGTAAAAAATTACAGTTCAAAGACTGCACATTAACACTCAATTCTAACGGATAAAAACTAAACGTATCAGCATTGCATACAACCACATACACAGGAATACTTCTTTTTGATAATTCATTTGCCAAAGATGCTGTCATTCTTTCTATTCCTCCAGAATCACGAAGAGATTTACAAAATAAAACAACTTTCATTTTAAGAAAATCTTTTAATCCAACTATTTACATCATACTGTGACATAATCTCATCATCAATAGCTTTAAAAGGCGCATTAAGGAAAGAGTCTAATCTATTCAAATCATCACATCCTAAAATAAACACATTATTTGGATGATAAAATCTTTTTTAATGCATTTATTATTGATTAATAATTTCTTATTGAAAAAATAAAGATTCTAACGGACGTAGTGTTAGACCTATTTGCCCTTTTTGAACAACATCGACTATACACTTAGACTTTCTTATATTATCCAAATTCTCTTGATAAGAAATCACATCATTCTCCGTTTTTACAAATTAAAAAGGCATTTATATCCTCTCTTTTTCAACTCAATCAAAATAGACAAAAGATCATAAGCTCTATCTTTCATTCTACCAAGAAAATAGAAATCCCATACTTCCTCCTCTTTAAAGTCTACTTTAGGAAAAGAGAATACCTGTGTATTAAGGTATAATGAATACTTCTTTGCATCATATTCATCAAAGGTATATATCAAATACCCCAATTTCTTTAGTAAATTGATATTTGGAACTATATCTTTCTTCTTATAAGTCTTAGACAACGGATTCCAAAACCATAGAAAAAGCTTTGTGCCTTTTGGAACAGAAGTTGCAATTACCCACAATTCTGCTGGTAACACACGATCTATAACTAATATAGAATCTGTACTCTTTATTCCATTAAAGCTACATATATTTCTTTCTTAAGCACAAATCGCTTTTAGAAATGGAAAATATACGATATTCCTTTTGAGTAGTTTTCGATAAACACGAACAAAAAAAATTAAGATTAAGAAGCACTACCGTCTTTGGATAACTATATTTTAAGTTTTCTAGGATATGCTTCCAGAGTTCACTTCCATAATAATAAATATGCATCATAATCTAAAGTCCTAGATTATAAAATTCTCTCTCCACATACTTTGGATTAAATATTGAATAATAAAGAATCCATAATGTATATCAATTTATATAAATATAATTAGAGTTGTATATAATAAAAATCAAGCTAGATAATACAAGAAATATATTAGTCCTAAACCGTCTTAATCTATAAATCAAAATCAATATTTCAGCTATAAGAATAGATAGTATTGGCAGAAAATAATTGACAAAGCGACTGAATATTAAAAAAAAAAATAAAATACAGATACTATTTCCATTAAAACCAATACGCATATAAGAGATTCACACTTCAAACACAAATTACTATTAAATCGTTTCCCAATATAAAAGATTACAATTGGAACAAGTACATAACGTAATAGATTAAGAATAATAGATAGATATCCCCCAAACATGCTAAATCTATATGCAATCAGCTTATTTCCAAGAATAGGAATATTTACGAAATATGAAAAGAAATATTGCATATTCATCATTAATGAAGAGAATAGCATAACAACAAAAATATATGTTTTATTCAAGCGCAGCCATTTAAGTAGTGGCAATATTATTAAAAAAAACAAGCTGAGATATGAAATAAATACGCAACAAAAATGCCGATATAATATATAAAATATTTGCCATCTAGATAGTTTTTATATTAATAGAAAACACCATAGCAGCCAAAGATTCTCTCAATATCTCCGTTGAAAAATAAAAATAGAACAACAGATAAGCAATAAACAATACAGCAAATTTATTTTTACTAAAGCATGGTATAAAATAAAACAATAAGATATTCAACAAACAACTATAAATTAATTAAAAAACCAAAAAAATCATTAGAAATGGATTTCGATGCCGCACACAACAAAGTATATAAAGGTTGATATTTATCTAAAATATCTAATTCTCAATCATTCAAGTCATCCATAAGATGATAACTCATCATATAATTATAAGTATCACCACCAACCTCATATCTTATACCCATTATAACAGTCCACATAACCAATAATATCATCCACCAAACATTGCCTGTATGA
>CAYSWW010000144.1:0-1371 GCA_964434915.1 uncultured Coprobacillus sp. | reverse complement strand
AAAAGAACAGGTTCGTTTCGAAGACGGCGAATATTTATTAGCAAAGAGATTATACTCATACCTATTACAACAACAAATGAAATAAAAGAATCATCAATTCAAATATCAAAATTCAAACATATTAGTCCACATAATAATGAATATAATATAATACACTCAATCTTTTGAACCGGGATCTTCGCCAATTTTTCCCTCCACACATAAACCATATATGTGCAAGTTACTGCCATTTCAGAGCATAACAACACGATTGCCGAGCCTATGCTTTGCAGACGGGAGACAACAGTGATGTTGATTAATAAACTGATGGATGCGCCAATGATAGAGGCTATTAATAATATTTTGTCGCGCTTCATCGGCATCAATATCTGCACAGCCAACACTTGTGCTATGCCGACAAAAAGAGCGGCGGGCATGATGATACGCATGGGTAATATAGCACCCTCGTAGCCCGGGCCAGATAATATGTATATAATCTGCGGAGCCAAGATAATACTACATATTATCATGGGAATGCTAAATGTTGCCATTGCCGTATAAGATTTATTAATTAGTTCTTGAAAGCGTTCTTTTTCTCCATTTGCCAAAAGGGAACTCATTCTCGGAAGCATGACGTTAATAAATGCAGAGAAGAATCCTAAGACGACCATATATAATTTATGGGCGGTTGTGTAATAACCAACTTGGGTATTATTGGAAACTAATCCTAAGAACATTATATTAAATGTCAGATACATCGAAGTCATTAAGGCGTAAATACCCAATGTAATATTCGGTTTAATATATTGGCGTAATCGAATCCCTCTAAAATTAAATTGAATGAAACGCCAGACATAAAACATATTGATTAAGGCATTTATTACAACTACACCAACTGTCAATATAAAATACAATCGATAATCTTCCGTATCTTTTATAAAAACAAAAACGGCTATTACATATAGGAGCTTTATGAACATACTCCGCAGGTAATATACCGGAAATTCTCTATGCCGGTAAAAAACCATTCTATTAAGAAAGCCGTGAAAAGGATTTTGGCAGTACCTATAAAAAGCGTTCTTCATATTGGTTCAATTTGGGAATTAGCGTTACGCATAATAAATAAACAAACAGAGTAGCAAGTGTAAAGACTAAATTTAAACCCAAGATATTGGAAAAGACTTAGCTCCGTTGCAATTTATTTTCTTTAACGGATGCTATTCCCCGAACGCCAAGCAAACCAACCCCCATTGTTGCAAACAGCAAAAAATAATTTACTGTATTATCAACAAAACCAACCAAGCCAATACGCTCCACTCTCAATACGCGCGAAACGTACGGAAAGGTCACGAAATTCATCAAATAATTCGATATGGTCAGAATGCTTTTAGA
>CAYSWW010000143.1:0-5614 GCA_964434915.1 uncultured Coprobacillus sp. | reverse complement strand
TTTTTTCTTTTTGCTTTCTTTATATTATAAAATGGTGTAAAATTATTTTAGAAGATATGATACTTTTTATTATGAAAAAGTAGAAAGGAGTAAGTGAGTGTATACTCAATCATAGAGAATTATGAAAAATAAGAAATATTTTTTAAATATCCTCCTTATTCTATTGATTGGTGGAGGAGTTATTTATTTATCAATAGGTGATAATTTTGATCAGATTCTTTCAGTTTTTCAGCATGCAAAAATGTCTTGGATTGTTGTCATGGTTTTGGTCATGTTTTGTTATTATATCTTAGATTCTTTTTCTTTGTTTTATTTTGGCCGTGCATTTAAATCGGATTATACATTTAGACAATCTTTAGTGAATTCAATAAGTGGGATTTTTTTTAACGGGATTACACCATTTGCGAGTGGAGGACAGTTTGCTCAAGTTTATATTTTTAATAAGCAAGGAATTACTCCTACGAATTCGTCAAGTATTCTTTTAATGTGTTTTATTTGTTATCAAAGTATTCTAGTTTTATATACTGCTATTGTTGTTTTGTTTAAATATACATATTTTCTCAATGAAGGCACAGGTATCTTTGGTTTAGCAATGCTGGGTTTTCTCTTTAACTTTGTGGTTATTGTGAGTTTATTTGTTGGTGCGAAGTCTAAGAAGTTTCAAAATTTTGTTACGCATTATGTGATTAAGTTATTAAAGAAAATACATATTATTAAAAATTATGAAGATACACGTTATATGGTTGAACAATATCTTTCAGATTTTCGAGAACAATTATATTTTTTACAAAAAAATAAGCCTGTTTTATTTAAATCATGTTTATTTAATTTTCTTAAACTGACAGTATTATATAGTATGCCTTTTTTTGCCTCTAAAGCTTTAAATTTAGATGTGACTTGGTCTGATTTTTTGAATTTTATTGGAATTTGTTCTTTTATATATTTGATTACTGCGTTTATTCCTATTCCCGGATCAAGTGGGGGAAGTGAAGGTATTTACTTGTTGCTGTTTTCTTTTTTAGGACCTGTAGGTGTTTCATCTTCCATGTTTTTATGGCGTTTTATGACCTATTATATGGGACTTATTATAGGTGGCCTTGTATTTTCATTAGACAGAGAAATTAATAGTAAAAGATTGGAGTGATTCAATGAATATTGCATTATTTAGTGATACTTACTTACCCGATATTAATGGTGTTGCAACTTCAATGCATATATTGAAAAATGAATTAAAGAAACATGGTCACCACGTTTTAGTGGTGACAACTATTCTTCCTGCAAATAGTGATTATGTTGATGAAGATGCTTATGTGTTACGATTACCAGGAATTGATCTCAAAAAGTTATATGGATATCGTGTTTCTAATATTTTTTCATTTAAAGGAATGAGAGAATTAAAAGAGTTTAAACCTGATATTATTCATATTCAGACTGAATTTGGGATTGGTATTTTTGGTAAAATTGCTGGAGAAATTTTAAATGTTCCAGTTTGTTATACATATCATACGATGTGGACAGATTATTCCCATTATATTGCACCTGAAAATATTAAAGCCGTTGATCATGCTGCTAAGAAGATTATAGAAAAGATTTCTAAAATTTATGGAGACACTTGTTGTGAGTTAATTGTTCCATCACAGAAAACGGCTGATGCTTTACGACAATATGGTATTTCTAATACCATTAATGTTATTCCAACAGGATTAGAATTAGATAGATTTTCTCTTCAAAACATGGATAGTGATATGGTTAGTCAAATAAAAAAAGAATATCAATTGGAAGGAAAATTTGTTGTTACTTTTTTGGGACGTATTGCTTCAGAAAAAAGCATTGATATGCTTATTAAAGCAATGCCTGAAATTTTTGCCAAGAATCCATTAATTTGTTTATTCATTGTTGGAGGGGGGCCACAACTTGATGATTTAAAAAAAATAGTTCATCAACTTGATTTAGGACATTGTGTCTTTTTTACAGGACCAAAAGAAAGTCATCTAGTTCCTTCTTATTATCATGCATCTGATTTGTTTGTTTCTGCATCTGTTACAGAAACTCAAGGATTAACTTTTATAGAAGCTATGGCAAGCGGTGTTCCAGTTCTTGCTAGATATGATAAAAATTTAGAAGGTGTTATTGTCAATGGACGTAATGGCTACTTTTTTAATGATAAAGAAGAATTAAAAAAACTTATTTTACAATTATCAAAGTCTGATTTAACTGAATTAAAAAATCATGCGATACAAGATGTTTATGAGTTTAGTAGTGAAAAGTTTTATCAAAAGATTATTGCAACATATAAGAAAGCTTTATCAAAATATCATTATTGTTATAAGGTTGTATCAATTACGCCACAAAAAGATCATTTATATCAAGTGTCTTTTCAATTTGATAATCATCAGGTGTTGATTAATTTAGCTCCTGCAGTGATAGAACGTTATGGATTAACTGTTGGACAAGTTGTTGATCGTGAAGAACTCGATGCTTTAAAGGATCAGGAACAGGTTGCTAAAGCTTATCAATTAGCCCTTAAATATTTAACGACAAAGGACTATACATACGCTAAAATACGTAAAAAGCTATTAAAAAAAGGGGATTTTGACGATATACAAATTGATATGACAATGGATATTTTAGTTCAGAAAAATTTAATTGATGATTTAGAATATACACGTAATTATTTCCAACGCTCAATGCGTTTAGGAATAGGAATGAATAAAATTGTTTATAATCTAAAAAAAGAAGGTGTATCGCCCTATGTAATTGATGAGTTTATGACTGACTATTCGCAAGATTTAGAATATGATAAAGCATATGAGATTGTTCAAAAACTTTATAGTGAAAATAAAACGAGACCACAGTATGCTCTTATTCAAAATATTCGTCATAAACTATTTAATAAAGGTTTTTCACAAGATGTGGTCGACAGAGCAATTCAAAACTTTGATTTTACAATTCCTAGGGAACATACGAAAATGCTTTTAACAAAGGAGTATAATCGTGTGTATAACCGTTACAAGAATCGTTATGATTCACATATTTTAAAAAGTAAAATCATTACTTTTTTGGTACAAAAAGGTTATGAGTATGATGATGTTATTGAGATAATTCATGAATTATGGGAGGAACCTAATGATTAAAATAAATGAAATGAAATGTGGCGACGATAATGTCGAATTTATTGCGATGATTTCGCATGTCACAACAGGTAAAACAAATGGAGCTAATAAAACAAATTATTTAAGTATTGTTTTTCAAGATGATACTGGGCAAATTGATGCTAAATTATGGAATGCTAGTAGGGATCATATTCAAAAATTAACTGTTGGAGCAGTTGTTCGTGGAAAAGGAGATATTATCAAATATAGCGATAATCGTCAAATGAAAATTATAAGTATTGATCAAGTTTCATATCAAGAATCTCAACAAGTACAATTTGTAAATAAAGCACCTATAGATGCAGATAAAATGATAGAATTAATGCAAAGTTATATAAAAAAAATATCAAATATGAAGTTATATACTTTGACAAAGCATCTCTTTGAAGAACATATTGAAAAATTAAAAATTTATCCAGCTGCCAGTCGTAATCATCATGAATATATTTCTGGTTTAGCATATCATACATTATCGATGTTGAAAATTGCTGAGGCTTTAATTGAAATTTATCCTCAATTAAATGCTGATTTGGTTTATTCAGGGATCCTTTTACATGATTTGGGAAAAACGGTAGAGTTAAGTGGTCCAGTCGTACCAACGTATACAACAGAAGGAAAACTATTAGGACACATTTCGATTGCCCAAGCCATGGTTTATCATGCAGCTAAAGAACTTAATATTGAAGGAGAAGAAGTTACGCTTTTACAACATATGATTCTATCTCATCATGGTAAAAATGAGTTTGGCTCACCTGTTTTACCACAAATCAGGGAGGCTGAAATTGTTCATTTTATTGATAATATTGATGCTCGTATGAATATGTTTGATAAAGCTTTGGAAAATGTGGAATATGGTGAAAGTTCAAAACGTGTTTTTGCATTAGAAAACAGATTGATATACAAACCAAAAATGTATAAATAAAAGGAAAGTCCGACTATTGATAATAGTCATTTTTCCTTTTTTAATAGCTATTTTGTTTCTAAACATTTTTCATAAATACTTTTTAATTGTAGACCTATTTGCTCGATAGAATGATTCATAGCAACTTTTCTTCCTTGATCACCTAAATAGGGAAGTTTTTTTTCAATAACTTGTGAAATAATTTCGATAAATTGCTCTACTGAATGCCCTTTATAACAATTGACCTTATCCGTTAACCATTTTTCATAAACTGGTATATCTCTAATGATAACTTGTTGATAAGAAGCAAGTGCTTCTAAAACAACAATACCTTCAGTTTCTTCATAACTAGGGAAGAAGAATGCATCAGCCCCAGCATAGGCACCCTTAAGAATATCGCCTGTTATATATCCAGGAAATATAACATTTTCGGGATAATCTTTCGTTACGATTTTTCTAATATTTTGTGGTATAGAATATAATGGTGTATCACCAAACCAAATAAATGTATATTCTGGTAATGCTTTAGCAACTTTTATAAAATCTAAGATTCCTTTTCTTTGGAAAAATAAACCTACACTGATAATGACCTTCTGATTTGGTTGGATGTGAAAATATTCTTTGAAGATATCAATTCTTTTTTGATTATAATCAAATTCATGAATATCTATACCATTACTTACAGCATAAACAGGTTGAGATATGCCTTGGTAATTCTCAATCAATTTTTTTGAATATGGAGTAGGAGTAATAATACAATCAGCTTGAGAATATAACGCAACCAGTCTTTTTTTAAAGAGCGGAGCAATTTGATTTGAAAAAATAAAAGAATTTTTAAAATCCTCTTCTGTACTATGTGCATGATAAATGATTTTAATATTTCTTTTTCGGCAATAGTGAATAATTTTTTTGCTATTAGGGCCAATCGTACTGATATGTGCAATATTAAAATGTTCTTTAGAATTCAATGTATATTCAATACCTTGTGATGTAAGGGCGGCAATTTGGTGTTTCATAGCCCTACCAATTCCAGATTTTGATATAATTTTTTGTCCTTCAAAATATAAGAGAACTTTCATTTCATTCCTCCACTGTATCATATTTATGATTATATGATACCTTTTTTCAAAGTATTTGTCTATCAATAATTTGGATGCAAGATAATATATTAAAAAGAGCTACAATACAATGTCATTAAGTTAAGGTTTTCATGATAGTCGAGGATTATATTGCAAATATACCATCTCTTTTTATGAGTTTTTTATCATTTTTCAAAGGAAAAGTATGGCCATTGCAACGATAGTGTGTGACCTATTAATAATACTATCTTTGATGATGAAACAACCGAATTAAGACATGGCACTCTTGCGAAGCCTTATTATGCCTATCATTTAAATGTAAGTTGAACGTATTATCCACAGGGTGAAACCAAAAAAAGAAGAGAATGGTGCTTTTTGTCAGCTTGTTGACAGGTATAAGCCATATTCATTGCTGATAGAGGCTATGAACCCTACAATGGGATATTATGGGGATATCCAGATAACGGAAGTTAATTTAATAG
>CAYSWW010000142.1:0-5627 GCA_964434915.1 uncultured Coprobacillus sp. | reverse complement strand
TCATGAAGTCGCAAGTCAAGAATGGTTAGATCAATATATGAAGACTAGAATGGCATCTTTGGAAGAAAAGTAATATGGAAGAAAGAATAGTGAAACAAGTAGAAGCAAATGCTTCACATATGATTGAAAACATCAAAAGAATTGTTCAAATACCAAGTGTTGAGGATCAAACTGCAGCAGATGCGCCATTTGGTAAAGAAGTAGCAAGAGCATTAGACGAGACTTTGAAACTAGCAGAGAGTTTGGGATTTCAGACAGTGCAGTTAGATCATTATATTGGATGGGCACAATATGGTGATGGTGATGATTATATTGGGGTGATTGGTCATTTGGATGTTGTTGATGTTGGTGAAGGATGGAAGTATCCTCCTTTCAGTGCTCATGAAGAAGATGGTTATATTTTTGGGCGTGGCATTTTAGATAATAAAGGACCGATTATAAGTTGTCTATATGCTTTATATGCAATTCGTCAATTACAGATAAAATTAAAAAGACCTGTGCGTATTATTTTTGGTTGTGATGAAGAAAGTGGTTTTGTTGATCTTGAATACTATTTAAAACATGAATTGCCACCAGTTATGGGATGGACACCTGATTGTAAATATCCTGTTGTATATGGTGAAAGAGGACGTGCTGTCATTGAGATGGCTATAAAGGAAAGTCAAATTGATGAATTCTTTGAATTTGTGAATACTTATTTTATGAATGCTAAACCTAATGGGGAAAGATTAGGTCTAGATTATACTGATGAAGAATTTGGGATAAATGAAATGCGTAATTATCAGTTGATACATTCACAAGATGAATTGATATTTTCGGTTACATTTTCATATCCAGCAACTTTGAATGCTGATATTATTATTGGGAAAATTAAAGAAAAGGCTTCTCAATTTCAAGTGAGATTAGTTCAACACTATTTACCAGTGAAATTTGAAAAAGATTGTCCAATGGTACAATCTTTACAAAAAGCGTATGAAAAGATTACAGGGTTAGATGGAACACCTGTAACAACAACAGGAGGAACATATGCAAAATTAATGCCAAATATTGTGCCTTTTGGCCCAAGTTTTCCGGGACAAAAAGGAATTGGTCATCAACCTAATGAATGGATGACAAAAGAAGATTTGTTAACAAATGCAAAAATATATGCTTTAGGTATTTATTATCTAGCAAATTTATAGGAGAAGAGTCATGGAAAAGATTGTAGAAATATGCTGTGGAAGCTATGAAGATGCTTTAAATGCGAAACGTGGAGGAGCTTCACGTATTGAATTAAATAGTGGACTTTATTTGGGAGGATTAACACCCTCAATTGGTTCTTTACTTTTGACGAAACAAGAAACGGATTTAAAAGTGATTACGATGATTAGGCCTCGTGGTGCAGGATTTCATTATAGTGAAGCTGATTTTGCAGTGATGAAAGTAGATGCATTGTTGATGATGGAAAATGGAGCTGATGGTATTGCTTTTGGATGTTTGGATGAAAAAGGTTATATTGATATTGATTTTACAAAACAAATGGTTGAGATTGTAAAGAAATATCAAGGTGAAGCAGTTTTTCATCGTGCGTTTGATTGTGTCAAAGATCCTTATCAAGCTATTGAAACATTGATTGATTTGGGTATTGATCGTGTTTTAACAAGCGGGTTAAAAGCTAAGGCAATGGATGGCATTCCATTGATTAAATCACTTCAAGAAAAATATGGAAATTACATTGAAATTTTAGTTGGAAGTGGAATTAATGCTAGTAATGCGAAAGAAGTGATGGAAAAAACAGGTGTTTCACAAGTTCACAGCTCTTGTAAAGATTGGATTAGTGATCCAACAACAGCAAGTCAAGATGTGTCTTTTGCTTTTAGTCAAGAACCGTATGAAATGAATTATGATGTAGTCAGTGCTGAATTAGTGAAAAAGATCGTGAATAGCTTATGAAATTGAAACATATACGTAAAAATAAACGAATTCGTTTGTTAATTACATTTATTTCGGTTGCAATTGCTGCTTATTTACAAGCTTTTGTGATTCAAGTCTTTATTAGACCTTCTGGATTATTATCAAGTGGATTTACTGGTGTTGCGATTTTAATTGAAAGAATTACGTCTACATATTTTGAGTTTTCATTTTCGGCATCTATAGGTATGATCTTATTAAATGTTCCAGTTGCCATATTATGTTGTAAAAGTATTAGTCCAAAATTTACTTTCTTTTCTTTATTAGAAGTCTTTCTTGCCAGTTTCTTTTTAAAAGTCATTCATTATCAACCTTTTTTTGATGATATACTTTTAAACATTGTTTTTGGTGGATTTCTATATGGATTATTGACTGTTATTGCTTTAAAAGGAAATGCTTCAACTGGTGGAACTGATTTTATTGCTCTTTATATTTCTAATCGTAGGGGAAAATCAATATGGGGTTATGTCTTTCTTTTTAATGCGATCATCTTATTAATTTTCGGATATATGTTTGGATGGGAACATGCCGGATACTCTATTTTATTTCAATTTATTTCTACTAAAACAATTGATTCATTCTATCATCGTTATGAACGTGTTACTTTGCAGATTACAACTGCTCAGGCTGAAGCTTTGATGTTGGCTTATATACGTCAATATAAACATGGTATTTCCTGTGTTGATGCAATTGGTGGATATAGTCATAAAAAAATGAATTTATTACATACGGTAGCTTCGAATTATGAGGTTCAAGATATTGTTGATTTAATGCGGGATATTGATCCTCATGTAATAATTAATGTGCTGAAAACAGAAAACTTCTTTGGTGGTTATTATCAAGCTCCTATTGATTGAATTTATTATATATTGAGCGTGGGATCTATTCTGTGTTGGAGAGTAACTGCAGACAAGTTATTAATGTATGATGAAAGAGAGAAAATCATACCTTTGTTTCCCCTCTACTTTATTTTATGTATAGCTGCTCTCATTTTTACACGTTGAATTTTACTTGAACAATTTCTTTGATATTGTAATTGATATTTGTTAATGAGTTGTTGAAATTGCTTGAAACCTTTTTCTTCATCATATACTTCAAATTCAAGTTCATAGTCTTTTTGATTGAGATATGTATTTTCATCTAAAGATAGTAATCCTTCAGATAAAGGAATATCATAGCGATGTGTTGTTAACGAAAAGGGTTGTTGTAAGGTTGAAGGGTCGATCCCTTCTTTTTTTAATATCTTGGTAATGTCATTGTCTAGATTTTGATGATTTAAAAAATGATTCTTATCTGATTGTGTGATTTTAACATTGGTTTCTAAACGATGTCCTTGATAAGGTCTTTTGAGAGTCATTTCTAATTGATGTTCTTTTTCTCTAATTCTTAACATCCATCCTTTTTGGGAAAGTAAGGGATGTGTAAAATAATAATTCGTTTGAAGATAGTCTTTTTTGATTAATGGTTGGTTATCTTGAAGGATTGTTTGAAAGGTATCTTCAGAGATTAAAATTTTGTATTCTATTTCAATTTGTTCATTCATATTTTATCACCAAAACTTATTTTATCTTTTATTGAATAAAATTTCAATTAATATATAATAGAAAAAAGGATGGTGATTGAAGTGAAGACATATGCAATTGTTTGTAAACAGGATCAATATTCTCTAGCTATACAAGTAAAATTAAGAAATGCTTTAGATCAATTGATGATTTATGATGAGGAACATCCTGAATTGGTCATTAGTGTCGGTGGAGATGGAACAATGATTTATAGTATACATCAATATCTCAATCAATTAGATGAAGTGTCTTTTATTGGCATACATACGGGAACATTAGGTTTTTTAACGGATTATCAAAGTGATGAATATGAACAGTTTGTTGAAGATATTCGCAGAAATGAATATCATGTTTATAATCGTTGCTTATTAGAGGCAACAATGGGAACGAAGACATATTTAGCGTTAAATGAAATTCGTTTGGAAAATAATCGTCGTTCACAAGTGATTGGTGTTTATATTAATGGTGATTTTTTTGAAACTTTTAGGGGCAATGGGTTGTGTGTATCAACAGCTTCTGGCTCAACTGCTTATAATAAATCACTAGGTGGAGCAGTGATTAATTCGGGAGCCGGGTTGATGCAAATGAGTGAAATTGCTGGCATTCATCATAATGCATATCGTTCACTTGGGTCTTCATTAATATTGGATTGGACGCATACGATTCATTTTGAATCGGATAACTTTGATGGAGCTATTTTAGGGATAGATAATTATGTTTTTGATTTGAAAGGTGAGCAGTCTATTGATGTTAAGATATCGTCAACAAAAGCGCGTTTTGTAGAATACAAAAGAGTTCCTTTTATTAAAAGATTAAAGAGATCATTTCTCAATGTATAAGAAACAATTTATTGTTACAGAAGTTGATCATCAATCACGGATAGATGATTTTGCGTATGCTCATCAGATTAGTAGAAAAGCTTTGAAAGATATCAAAATGAAAGGCGATATCCTGGTAAATGGCATTCATCGTACTGTGAGATATCTTTTACAAGAAGGGGATATTTTAATATTTGTTTATCCTCCTGAAGATAATCATATTATTGCTGAAAATATTCCTTTAACAATTGTTTATGAAGATGACGTGATTTTAGTTGTTGATAAACCAAAAGGAATGCCTTGTATACCTACAAGACATCATCCTCGTCATACTCTTGCTAATGCTTTGAGTTATTATTATCAAACGATTGGTTTGTCTTCAACTATTCATTTGGTGAATAGATTAGATCGTGAAACAGCTGGACTTATGATTGTGGCGAAATATCGTGAAATTCATTTTCAGATGTGCCGTGATATTAAACATATTTATCGTAAATATTGTGCACATGCGAAAGGGAAAATTGATCAGGGTATAATTGATTTACCGATTTATCGTCAAGGACTTGCGATGATACGGATCATTGATGAAAGAGGAAAACCTTCGCGAACACATTATCGTTGTTTAAATTATGATAATGATATTTCATTTATTGAATGTGTTTTAGAAACTGGGAGAACACATCAGATTCGGATTCATTTAGCTGCAATTGGTCATCCTTTGGTTGGCGACTCTTTATATGGTGATGGTCAAGGAGAGTTTGATTTAAGAAGTATTATGGTTGCTTTTGTTCATCCGGTAACTCATCAAGTGATAACAATTCTTCGCCACAATGTCAAGTGATGAATTCAAAAATAGGCAAAAAAACCCTTCTCTGTAAAGAAAAGAGCATTCATAGTAAGGCTGACAAGCAGTACGATTATTCAGCTTGCCAGCCGATTTTTGTTTCTATAGTCGTCGTCTTCCTAGTAAATGAATTAATCTCCAGTGATTTTAAAGAATTATATGCGACAATTTGAAATTAGTACTTTATAAACGGTGTTTTTCGCCCCAGTCACACATACTGTCCAAAATCGGTATCAAAGATTTTCCTCGTTCCGTCAAGCTGTATTCTACTTTAGGCGGAATTTGCGGATATTCCTCCCGATGGACAAGCCCGTCCGCCTCCAGTTCTTTTAATGTAGAACTCAGTGTTTTATAGGAAATCGTTTTGATATATTTCTTCAATTCATTGAAACGAACAACCTTAAATCCCATCAAAGTATATAGGATAAACATCTTATATTTTCCCTGTATCAA
>CAYSWW010000141.1:0-5634 GCA_964434915.1 uncultured Coprobacillus sp. | reverse complement strand
CACCATTTAGTCTCATCAGGTTTTTGTTCGTATGCTCAAAAGAATCGCTACACCATGTTCTTCACCCAGGACATCACTATCAACGACTTGTGGTTCACAACACTTGGCAATAAATACCTATGGTTGGTTTATCTCCAACTGAATCCTTGCCATGCCCGGCACACCACAAAAAAAACCTTACTCATAAGAAGCTTATGACTAAGGTTTTTAATTTATCTTATTGATTAGATTGTTTACCTGCAATTTGGTTTTGACCCATTTGAACTAATCTTTTAGTGATTTCACCACCAACAGATCCGTTAGCACGAGATGTTGCATCAGGTCCAAGATTAACACCAAATTCGTTAGCAATTTCGTATTTCATTTGATCGATCGCATTTTGAGCACCAGGAACGACTAATCTGTTTTTACTTGAGTTATTCATAACTTTCACCTCCTGACACAATTATTTTGTGTTAGAAAAATAAAGTTATTCAAAAAAATTAAAATAAATTGTCAATATTTTTGTAATGATCATCTATCACAATAAATGATGATTGATCAATACAATCCTGAACCATTTTCGTAAAGTCCCATTGCGTTTCAAAAGCTTCTGCTTTATAACTTTTTGGCTTTGTTGCTGGTTGTTTTGGTGTAAAAATCGTACAGCAATCCTCATGTGGTCGTATTGATATATCATATGTTCCTATCTTTGTAGCAATATCAATAATTTCTAATTTATCCATGCAAGCAACTGGACGAAGTACCGGCATCGAAACAACTTCATTAATAACTGCCATGCTTTCCAAAGTTTGGGAAGCAACTTGTCCAATACTTTCACCATTAACAATAGCTAAACAATGATTCTTTTTAGCAATACCTTCAGCAATTCGATACATCATACGACGCATTACTGTCATCGCATAACTCTCATCACAATGCTCATAAACAGCCAATTGCAATTCTGTAAAAGGAACAAGATGAACTGTAATCTTGCCATGTGTATAATGTCTTAAAACATCAACTAAATCAAGCACTTTCTCTTTTGCGAGATCACTTGTATATGGTGGTGAAGCATAATGAATACATTCTATATCTACACCACGCTTTAAAGTTAAATAGCCAGCAACAGGCGAATCAATACCGCCAGAAAGCATTAATAAAGCCTTACCACCAATTCCTACAGGATATCCGCCAGCTCCTTTTATAACATTATCCATTACATATGTATAATCTTTACGTAATTCAACCTTTATAAGAATTTCAGGATGATGAACATCAACTTTCAATTCCTTTTGAGTATGATGGAAAATATAACCAGCAATTGCACGATTGATTTCTTGCGAACACATAGGATAATCTTTATCATTACGTTTTGTATCAATTTTAAAAGTATGTCTAGGTTGAGATTCTATAATTTGTAAACAAACTTCTTTAATTTTTTCTAAATCACTGCTTGTTTTATAACATAATGAAAACGAGTGGATCCCAAAGACCGTTTTTAATCGATGACAAACAGCTTTAGGATCTTCACCATTTAATAGTATATACATACGATCAAAAGACAATTCATATTTTAATTTTTCAAATGAACTCAATATTTCTTTTGTATTCGCACATAATTTACGAATAAATAATTTACGATTTTTTCCTTTTGTCGTTAACTCTCCAAAACGAACTAAAATATGATTACATTCCATAATACTACCTCTGTTTCTTTATAGTCTTTAAAATTGTTGAAAGATGATATAAAAACGCATCAATTTCTTCTGTCGTCGTAAGATGTGAAAAACTAATACGTATAGCACTTTGAGCAACTGGTAGTGGTAAATTCATAGCAGCTAAAGTACGAGAAACATCATTTTTATGTGATGAACATGTACTTTTGGTTGAAACATAACAGTCCTGGGCTTCTAAAGCATGTAAAATAACTTCTGTTTTATATCCTAAACAAGAAAAATTCAAAATATAAGGAGATGCATTTTCAACAGGTGTATTTATCACAATATCTTGTTCTTTTTCCAATTCATTCCTTACATATTCATTTAAAGATTGAACATATTGATAATTTTCCTGTTGTTTATCTAAAGCTAAACGTAATGTTTTTGCAAACATCGTATGTGTAGCTATATTAGAAGTCCCTGCACGCAATCCACTTTCTTGTTGACCACCACTTATTAAAGGAATAAGCGTTGTTGATTCTTTTTTAAAAAGAACGCCGCTTCCTTTTAAGCCATATATTTTATGTGCTGAAATGCTAGCCAAATCAACCAAAGAGAAATCAACAGGTATTTTTCCCAAAGCCTGTACCATATCAACATGAAATTTTATTTTAGGATTCTTTCTTTGAATCATGTCATGAATTTTTTTGATTGGATTAATAATTCCAACTTCATTATTCACTTGCATAATAGAAACAAGAATTGTATCATCCCTCATTTTTTCTTCTAATTCTTGTAAATTCAAATGGCCATGGTTATTTACTGAAATAAAATCCACTTCAAATCCAAAAACATCTCTTAATTGCAAGCATGTATTATATACACTAGAATGCTCAATAGCACTTGTAATAATATGTTTCCCTCTATTTTGATATTGAAAAGCACATCCTTTAATAGCAGTATTATTAGATTCACTAGCACCGCTTGTAAAAAAAATCTCAGTTGCTTTGACATGTAAAAGTTCAGCAACCAAGCTACGTGACTTTTCCATTAAAGCACTTGTTTGTAATCCTAGTGAATATAAAGAATCAGCATTTGCAAAATAATCATTTAATAATGATTGATACATTTGATTAACTTCATGATTTAAAGGTGTTGTCGATACATAATCTAAATAAATCATATTTTCCCTCCATATCTTAACATATGTATATATCATTTTTTTATGATTTATTTTCCACTAAAAAAATCCTTAAGCGGACTTTTCTGCGGATTTTTTTATTAATTCTTCATAAGAACCTGGTTTAATTTTTTCAATAATATCAACAGCTGTTGATAAAGCTTTCGTATACTCACCATTTCTAAACAATACTTCAGCTTTCGTTAATTCAGTATTTACCTCTAAAAAAGTAGAACGATAACGATTACCATAAACAATAGCTTCTTCAACCATTTCAGCAGTCACAATTAAATTATGAACATTATCATACAATTTATAAATAATATCTCTCGCACTATCTACTTTCTTAGACAATACGTTTAATTCAACAGGTCTATTCATACGATAAGCCTGAATTTGTGCAGCTTTATCATAAGAATCTTGAATATAATCTTTATATGATTCATTAATCATAGGTAAATGTTTATTTTTAATTTCAGATTTAATTTCCAATAACACAATATTTATATTTTCTAATTCATCTATTGCTCTTTGCTCTTGCAAATAGAGTTGATCTCTTACAGCAAAGAAATCTTTGAGATAATCTTGATGGACAGAAGCATTTTGATAAACATTCTCAACTTTTACAATCATCAGTGCATATGAGAATCCACCTTCTTTTGTTTTTTTCTCAAGCTCATAAGATTCTTTTAAAATATCATTAAATTTAACATAGTGCTCATCGATTACAATATCAAATTCATCTAACACATATAAAGATTTCATGCGATTATAATCAATCATTGCTTGCTTATATTGATCATAAATATCTGTAATCGTCTGATAACAAACATTCCATTTTTCTTTAAAATCATTATAAGCATTTTGCTCGTCTTCTAAATCTTTAATCAATGCATCTATCATATCAACTAAATCTTGCAGTCTTTTTCCCATATCATCAATGTCTAATACTTTAATTTGATTAATACAATCTTGCAATGTTGTTTTAACTGTCTCAAGTTGATCAAAAATATCAAGCTCTTCTAATGAGAAATGCTCTGAAGGCATTTCAGCAATCATTGATTCAATAAGCGATATTTTCTTTGGAATATATTGTCTTACAACAGCTATATAGCTTGGTAAGTCTTCCAAATGCTGGTTAACCCAATCAACTCTTTGTTCTATTTCTTTAGTATAATGACAGGCATCTTCAAAGCGTTGATTATTCATCATTTCTTCTAATTTGACAAAAGAATCATCAATTTCATTAAAAACATCTAAAATATTAGGAACAAAGTCTTCAACTTTAAAACGAATTGTTTCAAATCGATCAATTGTCAGACGGTATTTCTCTTTAACACGTATGATTTCAATACGTTGAACATTTTCGATTTCAGTAATTTCCTCAATTTTTGCTAATAATTCTTTTGAAACTTTTTCGTATTTTGTAAGCATCTCTTCTAGATGTTTCATTTTTTTTCTAACTTTTCTTAATTTACCATAAAATAATTGCTCATCTACTTCATTAATCAAAATAGCCAAATCATTCTTTTGAAAATCACTAATTTTCTCATACTCTTGCGCATATTGTTCATATAATTCAACAACATCTGGCATATTCTTAGAAATACTTTGAACTCTTCCCAAACGATATTGTAAAGGAAGAGAACGCACTGCATTCATCTGGTTTTCAATTTCAATAATCTGCTTACGATACTTTCTTAAACGCATTCCTCTAATAAATATTAATAAGATAATAAAAACAATAAATCCAATAGCGATAAAAATCAGATTTCTTGTTCCTATTTGTTCAATAATTTGCTTGATCTGATCCATACCCTCAAATCCTTTCTATACTTAGTATCAATTTTATCATAAAAGCAGACCAATTTCATCATTTTATGAAAAGAATGACAGAAAAACTCATCAATCATAAAGATATCATCACTTTATAAATTTTCTTGAGAAATAAAAAGGTACTTAACAACTGTGAAACAGCTATTAAATACCTTGCATTAAAATTATCCAAGTCTGTTATAGTACTCAACAATAAGTGCTTCGTTGATTTCTTGGTTTAATTCAGATCTTTCAGGTAATCTAATAAGTTTACCTTCCATTTTTTCAGGATCAACTTCAACAAATCCAAGAACATGAGTTTGAGAAGCTAAACTTGATTTGATAATTTCTAATGATTTAGATTTTTCTTTTACAGAAATAACATCTCCAACTTTTACTTGACAAGATGGAATATCAGTTTTAACACCATTTAATAAAATATGTCCATGGTTAACTAACTGTCTAGCTTGTCTTCTTGTTGTTGCAAATCCTAATCTGTAAACAACATTATCTAATCTTGATTCAAGTAAGCAGAAAAAATTATAACCTGTAATTCCTTCCATTTTACTTGCTCTAAAGAATGTGTTACGGAATTGTTTTTCATTCACACCATACATATGTCTTACTTTTTGCTTTTCTGCTAATTGTAATCCATATTCAGTTTGTTTTTTTCTTTTTTGTCCATGTTGACCTGGTGCATAAGATCTTCTAGATAATTCTTTGCCAGTTTCTAATGTAGAAAAACCTAAACGTCTAGATTTTTTCCATTGTGGTCCAATATAACGTGACATTTATTTTCCTCCTATTGTTTTATTTAGCATAAAACAATAACATTCATAGATCAGTAAGTTTGTGTTTGTACTAAGTATTTCTCATTGCAGCTTGATACTCTACATCCGATTGTTACAAACGCATTGATCTTACACTCTATGTGCTGCTATCATTTATTGCACTCGTATATTATACCAATTTATATCCTATTGTCAATTATTTTTTATT
>CAYSWW010000140.1:0-5710 GCA_964434915.1 uncultured Coprobacillus sp. | reverse complement strand
CCCAAGTTATTCTACACCCCACAAGTTGGAAACCCCAGGTTATTGTGGAGTGCCCTTTTTTAACACTTCTCTACTTAAGTATTTTTATCTGATTATCGAATTACCACGTTGACAATCTTATTACGAACAACAATGATTTTAACGATGTTCTTTCCTTCAGTATGTGTTTTCACATTATCTTGTGATAAAGCTACAGCTTTGACAACTTCTTCATCTTCTTCTTTATTGACTGTAATCTTAGCACGTAATTTACCATTAACTTGTACAGCCATTTCAATTGTATCTTGGACAAGCATCGCTTCATCATAAGTAGGCCATGACTCATAAGCAATAGTCGTGTCATGTCCTAGAATTTGCCACATTTCTTCACCAATATGAGGTGCAATACAGCTTAACATTTTCACTAAGTTTTCAGCATAAGGACGATAAAGTGTTTTAGCTTTATATGCTTCATTCACAAAAATCATCATCTGTGAAATAGCTGTATTAAATCCTAAAGCTTCAAAATCTTCAGTGACTTTTTTCACTGTTGCATGATAAACATAGTCTAATGAATGATCGTTCTCATCTGTCAATTTGCCAGATTCAACAATCAAACGATAAACACGATCCAACCATTTTCTAGCTCCATCAAGTCCATTTGTAGACCAAGGTAAAGAAGCTTCAAGAGGTCCCATAAACATTTCATATAAACGTAAAGCATCAGCCCCATGACTAGCAACAATTTCATCAGGATTGACTACGTTACCTCTTGATTTAGACATTTTCTCATTGTTGCTTCCTAAAATCATTCCTTGATGGAATAATCTTTGCCAAGGTTCTTTACATTTAACAACCCCTGCATCATATAAAACTTTATGCCAGAAACGTGAATACAATAAATGTAAGACAGCATGTTCTGCACCACCAATATACAAATCAACAGGTAACCATTTTTCTAAAAGTTTTGGATCACAAATTTCTTCATCATTATGAGAATCTAAGTATCGAATATAATACCAACAAGATCCAGCCCATTGAGGCATAGTATTCGTTTCACGACGTCCTTTCATTCCATCAATTTCAATATTTAACCATTCTTCACAATTAGCTAATGGTGATTCACCAGAATCGTGTGGTTGGAAATTCTTAGTTGCAGGCAATTCTAATGGCAATTCTTCAAGTGGCACTGTACGCATTGTTCCATCTTCCATATGAACAATTGGAATTGGTTCACCCCAATAACGTTGACGACTAAATAACCAATCACGTAATTTATAAGTTACTTTAGCACATCCACATTGATGCTCTTCTAACCACTGAATCATGCATGCAATTGCATCTTCTTTATTCATACCATCTAAGAATCCAGAATTGATATGTGTACCATCTTGTGTCCAAGCTTCTTTTTCAATATTTCCACCCTCTAACACAGGAATAATATCAATATCATATTTTTTCGCAAATTCCCAGTCACGATCATCATGTGCAGGTACCGCCATAATTGCTCCTGTTCCATAACTTGCTAAAACATAATCGGCAATCCATATTGGAATTTCTTTACCATTAACTGGATTAATTGCATATGCTCCAGTAAAGACACCTGTTTTTTCTTTAGAAAGTTCAGTTCTTTCTAAATCTGATTTAGAAATAATGGCTTGTTTATATGCTACAACAGCATCTTTTTGTGCATCTGTTGTAATTTCATCTACATATGGATGTTCAGGTGCTAAAACACAATATGTTGCTCCAAATAAAGTATCACAACGTGTTGTAAACACGGTAAAGATTTTATTTGTTCCAGCAATTTTAAAATCAACATTTGCTCCAACAGATTTTCCAATCCAGTTTCTTTGCATTTGTTTTGTTGCTTCAGGCCAATCCAAATCATCCAAATCAGTCAGTAATCTTTCAGCATATTCCGTAATCTTTAAAACCCATTGACGCATTGGCTTACGGATAACTGGATATCCACCACGTTCACTCTTACCATCGATAACTTCCTCATTCGCTAAAACAGCCTTTAATTCAGGACACCAGTTAACAGGAATTTCATCTATATAAGCTAATCCGGCATCATATAATTTTGTAAAGATCCATTGTGTCCATTTATAATATTCTGGATCACTTGTTGAAATTTCTCTATCCCAATCATAAGAAAAACCTAATGATTGAATTTGTTTTCTAAAAACATCAATATTTTTCTTTGTAAATTCGACAGGGTGATGCCCTGTTTGAATAGCATATTGTTCGGCAGGCAATCCAAAAGAATCAAATCCCATTGGATGCAAAACATTATATCCCTGCATTCTTTTCATACGTGAAACAATATCTGTTGCTGTATACCCCTCTGGATGACCAACGTGTAAACCATTACCAGAAGGATAAGGGAACATATCCATACAATAAAACTTTGGTTTACTATCATCATAACAATCAGTTTTAAAAGTTTTATTATCTTTCCAATATTTTTGCCATTTTTTTTCAATTTGTTGGTGATCAAAAGCCATATAATCTCCTCCTTAAATAAAAAAGTCATCCCTCTAAGGACGACTTTATCGCGTTACCACCTTAGTTCATATATCCCTATATGCCCTCAACACTTTAACGCAGTGATACGATAGAAA
Source organism: uncultured Coprobacillus sp. (assembly GCA_964434915.1). Lineage (GTDB taxonomy): Bacteria > Bacillota_I > Bacilli_A > Erysipelotrichales > Coprobacillaceae > CAYSWW01. The sequence continues at coordinate 3,104 of CAYSWW010000140.1, read as the reverse complement.
CTACTATTTTCATTTCTACATCTCCAAGGCGAGTTCATTGTTTACTTCCATCTGTTTACACCAACCACAGACTCTCTATCGGAATTCAGCCAACTACTACTCCTCTTCATTGATTTTCTGTCTTCATCATTATAACATATGTTTTTTGAATTTCAACTCTTTTTAATTTTTTAAAGCCTGAATTGTATTGAATCTCAAAACATAAAGAAATGGTGGTAATTGGCTCAAAAAAACAAGTTCATACGACAAACCATAAACAATCAATAACAACTGATAATCAAAAGAAAATATCATTTGATCAATCAATAAAATCTTTTGAGCATATTGGTTGACCACAATTAAAAGTCCTATATAATTGATCATTGCCATTATTTGAGCAAAAAGAATAATCAACATTGATTCCCCAAAAACAATCTTCAACAAATCAAAAAATGTTGCCCCAAAACACTTCATAATCGCAAAATCCTTCTTCTTTTGAACAACATTTAAAAACATCACTTCTCCTATCAAAAACAAAGACGATAATATAGCTAAAGAAGAAAAAACAATCAAAATCATTTGCACTTGTTGCATTGTATCTGAGACTTTTTGTGAAGTCGATGCACCTATTTCCATAAATTGATATTCTGGATAATCTTTTTCTAATTGCTTCATTATTTCACTTCTTTGATAATTAGCATCAACGTAGATAATACCTAATTGAGATTGTACTTGAGTTTCATCAAACATAAAGACATCTTTTAATAGATGAATATAGGCATTTGATCTTTGATATAGTGTATCTAAAACTGTAGATTGTTGCGAAATGCCTACAACATGATAAGCAATAGCTTTCACTTCATAACCATATTGATACCAGGCAAATACCTTTTTGCCAATCAGCTCACTAATGTCTTGTTCTCCACACAAATGCTGAGCAGTTGACAAAGAAACCATAATTTCTTGATCAGCTTCTGGATATCTCCCTAATTTTAAAGACAAGTGAGAAAAAGGGGCTGTATCATCACCAATAAAAACAACTTGAGATTGTTGATACTGTTCTTCTACAAAACCTATTCCCAAAAATTCATAATCATCCAAGTAAAGCTGCACTTTCTCAATTCCTGGTAAACTTTCTAATTCATTACAAAATGTTTGTTGAACAGATTCATGTTGTTTCATTTGAAAACTAATCCCTGAAGGAGGAACTATTGAATAAATATATTGATAAATTTGTTCTTCTAATCCCCTACTCATTGTTAAAGTTAAAAGAATGCATAATAACGACAAAGTCAAACCCATAACCAATTGTATAGAACGCCATTTATGCGAAAAAAAAGACATCCAAGATAAACGAAAACACCCTAAAAATTTTTTTACTTTATTTTTACACTTATCTTGAGTTCTTAGACAGGTATGCAAAACTTGATGTCTAACAATACAACCATCATACATCTGATAAATTTCATCACAATATTGATGAACCAATTTCTCATCATGTGAAACGAGAATAACTAGACGCTTTGTTGCCTCAGTTTTCAACAATTCCATAACTTCATTAGCCATTTGTGGATCTAATGACCCAGTCGGCTCATCACACAACAAAATATCACTGTCATGATAAACTCCTCGTAAATAAGCTAGCCGTTGTCTTTGACCATGCGACAAAGCAGACATTTTTAAATGGGATAAATCATCTATTGATAAATGATGATCAGCAAGTTGTTGGGGAGAAAAATATTGTGAAAGTTCTTTATTTGTTTTCATTGATAACCACATAATTAAATAAAAATGCTGAAAGATAAAACTGACATGACGACGCCGATAAGAACGCAAATGATGTTTAACAGATCGTCCTTTAAAAAACATATTTCCTTGAAATTCACGATCAATTCCTCCCATAATATGTAAAAGTGTCGACTTCCCGCATCCTGAAGGTCCAATAATACCAATCAAACCACTTTCAGGCAATTCCATCGAAACATCATCTAAAACTTTCTGATACTGATATCTCTTTGAAATATGTTCTAATTTCAACATTCTCTATTCCTCCCTCAACACTTCAATCATATCTGTTTTCATCATTTTTCGAATAGGCAATAAAGAGCCCAACATGGTCATTAACATATAAATCAAACAAATCACAACAAACAAATCATAACGATAAATAAAAAGAGCGTGTAATTGTAAATGAAAATAATAATGCTCTGATAATCGATAAATATATTCAATATAATAATAAACAACAAAAGACAAAACACTCCCACCAACACCCATAATCAATCCCAAAAACAAGGCTTCACACACTGATAATAAAAAAAGTCTTTTTTTATTCAAACCAAGCGACAACAAATAAGCAACATCATGCTTCCTTTCAAAATATATGGTTGATTCTACTATGCCAATCAACAATAAAGAAATCAGCAAACTAATCCCAACAAACACATATGCGATCGTACGTGCCAAAGATAATAAAGACTGATAATTTGTACTTCTTTCAATCACATCACTCTCCACAAAATAATCTGCTTGTAAAGTTTGATATAAAGTTTGAGTTTGATCACTTTTGGTTTCAAGAACCAAAGTATAATCATCCTTTAAAAAAGGAATCATTGATTCTATTTGCCAATGGCAATAAATTTCATCTTGTGAAAAAAGATCCGGCGATAAAACCCCTACAATCATTAAATCTGCCTGATAATCTTGATAAGTTATTTGTAATGATTCCTTATCAGCAAGCTTTTGATATAACTTTTCAGTAACTAAAACTTCATAGGTCCCACTTGGCACTCTGCCTTGTTGTAATGAGAGATGAGAAGTTTGAGTAGGAAGAATATCTATGTTACAGGTAATCTTTTCTTGATGATTAAAAATTTCTAATTGGAGAAGATCATAAACATATGAACAACGGACAATATCTTGATGAGAAAGCATAGAATCAAAAGCTGTGCCATCTTTCTTTTCAATTTTTAAAATATGCGCTTGAACAGCCTGAGCTTCACTTTGTTCGATTGCATCAAAAATACCCTGAAATCCCGTCACAATCAAAGCAAAAGCAACAATAATAATCCATTGAAAAACAAATAAAAACATCAATTGACCTTTTTGATAAATCAATTGACGTA
>CAYSWW010000139.1:0-5720 GCA_964434915.1 uncultured Coprobacillus sp. | reverse complement strand
TGGAATTCTAGTTATGAATAAATTTCATTTTTTCATAACTTATTTGACACTACCACTAGTCTAAATGTTATCATGTATTTTTTGCTTAATGAAAAGATTTATAATATTAGGAATTCTTGAAATAAGTAATGAAATTTTTATTGTGTCAAAATAAAAAATCATTTCATAAAGTGAAAATCTTAGAACTTTCATGATATTTTATTTTATAATAATAAAGAGGGAGTGAAACATCATGAATAAATTACAAATGAAATATAATCTATTGCATATCTTTTTTTGGATTACTTATTGTAGTATTTATGGTTATATTGCCATATTTTTGCAATATAGAGGATTATCAAATACGGAAATAGGAATTGTCGCAGGAGGAGGCGCTGTTGTTTCTATTTTTATGTCACCATTTATTTCAGGATTGATTGCGAAGATTCCAGGTTTAACTTTAAAGAAATTAATGCTTGTTTTATATAGTATTATGTTTATTGCTTTTATGGGGTTGACTTTGTTGACTTTACCTACAATATTCATTATGGGTCTTTATATATGTTTGATTTTTATCATTGTTTCTAATGTACCGCTCTTGTCAACAATCTGTATGGATTATTTAAAATCAGGCCAATATATTAATTTTGGTTTATCAAGAGGTTTGGGCTCTATTTCATATGCCTTAAGTGCTGTTGTCATTGGTCGCTTGATTGACATGTTGGATCCTCGTGTAATTGCACTTATTTTTATTGTTTTTAGTATTTTATTAATCTTTGTGTTATTTTCTTTGCCTAAAGCGAAAGTTGAGAGTAATGAAGAAAGAGATCAAATAGATATATTATCTTTTGTAAAGAAATATAGGGTGTTTTTCTTAATTCTTTGTGGGTTTGGATGTTCTTTTGCTGCGGCAACTTCTTTAAGTACATATTTGATTAATTTAGTGACTCGTTTGGGTGGAAATACATCATTATATGGTGTGACTATTTTTGTGATGGCGGCTAGTGAAATGCCGGTGATGGCAGTGACACATAGTTTATTAAAGCGATTTAAAAGTGAACATCTTCTTATTGCAGCAATTGGATTTTATATTATTAGAAATTTTACAATATGTTTAGCACCTCATTTGGTTATTTTGATCATTGGTATGTTGTTTCAAAGTGTATCATATGGGTTATTTACAGCGGTCATTACTTATTATGTCAATGATTATATAGAAAGAGATGATCAAATGATAGGACAAACAATGATTGCAATTATGACTACAGGAGTTGGAGCAACTACAGGAAATGTATTAGGAGGTGTTTTACAAGATACTTTTGGATTGTCAAGTATGCTTATCTTTGTTTGTTTGATGACATTACTTGGAGCTATAATCATTTTTGTAACGATTGGGCCATTTCATAAGTGTAAAGTTGTTCATAGATATTTGGGAAACAACTAAATGATATTTTTTAGAATTACTTCTTTATAAGGGGTAATTTTTTTTATTTTCAATAGAATTTGAAGGAAATTCCAAAAAATCAATTATAATAAAATGAAGAAAGATGTTTAAATTTTATTATTTATAAAGTAGAGGGTGGAGATAAACATGTATTGAAAATTAAAAAAATTTATTGATGAGAGGAGATCATATTAATGAATAAACGATTGATTGGAAGTATTTTTATACATATATCTGCAATTTGTATGAATATTAAAATAAGGCAGGAAATCTAAAACAGATTTCCTGCTTGTCTTAGGGTTAAATATTTTATAAAATATGAATCCCTTTTTCTTCACAAAGCTTTAATGTTTCCTCATCCCAAAGTGAAGCTTGTACTTCACCAATATGTGCTTTTCTTAAAAAGAACATACATAAACGACTTTGACCAATTCCACCACCAATACTTAATGGTAAAACATGATTTATTATATTTTGATGATAAGGCATTGCTAAACGTTCTGTCACATGACATTTTTCTAGTTGTTCTTTTAAAGAATCTTCATCTACTCGAATACCCATACTAGAAATTTCTAAAGCATCATCTAATACTTGATTATAAACAAGAATATCCCCATTTAATTTCCAATCATCATAATCTGGTGCACGTCCATCATGTTTAATTCCTGATTTCAATAAGTCACCAATTTGTAAAATGCAAACAGCTTTTTTCGCTTTAACTATCGCTTTTTCTCTTTGTTTAGGTGTATAATGAGGATACATGTCTTCTAATTCCTGTGATGTTATAAAATAGATTTCTTCAGGTAAGATAGATTCTCCTAATTGTGGGTAATGTCTTATCATTAAAAATTCGACGTCTAATAAAGCATTGTATATTTTAGAAAAAATCCCTTTTAAATAATCCATATGGCGATCTTCTTTTGAAATGACCATTTCCCAATCCCATTGATCAACATACATAGAATGAATATTATCTAATTCTTCATCTTTTCTAATCGCATTCATATCTGTATATAAACCAGTATAACGTTCAAAGCCATAACGATGTAAAGCATCTCTTTTCCATTTTGCTAGTGAGTGGATAATTTCAATTTCATCATCATGATTTAATTCAAACGATGTAAAAGAAACAGGTTTTTCAACACCATTTAAGTCATCGTTTAATCCTGTGTTTTTTAATAAGAATAAAGGTGCTGATACGCGAGTTAAACGGAGTTGTTCGGCTAATCTTCTTTCAAATGTATCTTTGATCATTTTAATTGCAACTTCTGTTTCGATTAAGTTTAAATGAGATTGATAATTTTCTGGTATTATTATTTTGCTCATCTTTTCACATCCCTTTTTATTTTGAATGCATTCATTATATTATATTGCTTGCAAATAGTCAAAAAAATATGTGAAACCCGTTGTAAATTCTTTGTCTTTTATGATAATGTTCGATATAATGGAAATATCAAAAGATGAAAGTAGTATCGAGTGAATATTATTGACTTCATTTTTTAAATTGTATACAATGATACAAATAATTGATTGGGGGCTTTATGATGAAAGAAAAAATGTATATGAGTACTAGAGGCAATCAGAAACCTTTAAATTTTTATGAAGCAATTTTACAAGGAATGGGTGATGATGGTGGATTATTGGTACCTGATTTTGAATTAGAGAAAAAAGATTTAAAAGTATTACAGTCATTGAATTATGTTGATATGGCAACAGAGATAATTTCAACTTTTACACCTGAGGGAACAAAGGAAGATATTCGACAATTATGTCAAGAAGCATATGGTGAAGGATTATTCCCTAAAGAAGTTGTGCCGGTAGAAAAGGCAGGAGATGTTTTTGTTGCAGAATTGTTTCAGGGACCAACAGCTGCTTTTAAAGATATGGCATTGTCTTTGTTACCACGTTTTATGACCTATTCTTTAAAACAAAAAGGTGAAAATAGAGAAGTTATGATTTTAGCAGCTACTTCTGGAGATACAGGGAAAGCCGCCTTAGAAGGATTTAAAGATGTTGATGGAACATGTATTAAGGTCTTTTATCCTGTTGATGGTGTTTCGCCAGTTCAAAAAAAACAAATGGTTACACAGACAGGAAATAATGTGGATGTGATTGGTATTAGAGGGAATTTTGATGATGCACAAACAGCAGTTAAAAAAGCATTTCATTCTCCAGAATTAAAGCAATTATGTGATGAGCATCATGTCTTTTTATCTTCTGCTAACTCAATCAATATTGGAAGATTAATTCCACAAATTGTTTATTATTTTTATTCTTATATGACATTAGTGAAACAAAATGAGATAACTTTAGGTGAAGCAGTTAATTTTACAATTCCTAGTGGTAACTTTGGAAATTGTTTGGCTGGATATATTGCGAAAAACATGGGATTACCAATTCATCAATTGATTATAGCTTCTAATAAAAATAATATTCTGACAGATTTCTTCCATATAGGAATATATGATATTAACAGAGAATTTTATAAAACTAATGCGCCGGCAATGGATATTTTGGTATCAAGTAATTTAGAGAGACTGGTTTATTTCTTATGTCAAGATACGGCACAAGTCAAAAAATATATGGATGCTTTAAATGAAACAGGGGTTTATCAAGTAGATGAAGCAATGGTTAAAAAACTACAAGAGACTTTTAAAGCTGGTTGGTTAAGTGAGGAAGATGTATTAAAGACGATTGGAGATTGTTATAGAGAAACTGGATATTTATTAGATACACATACTGCTATTGGATATGGTGTTTATAAACAATATCAAGAAACATCAAAAGATCAAACTAAGACAATTCTTTTATCAACAGCATCACCATATAAATTTCCTGGATCAGTTTATAAGGCAATATCAAGTAAAACATTAGATGAATATGAAGCGATTGAGGCATTGAATGCGAAGACACATGTTTCAATACCTTTACCTTTACAGGGAATTAAAGATCGAGATATTTTACATAAAAAAGTCATTGATAAAGAAGCTATTGTTAGCTTTATTGGCGAACAAATTAAGGGGATATAAAAATGAAGGTCAAAGTCAAAGTACCTGCAACCAGTGCTAACCTAGGGCCAGGTTTTGATGTAGCTGGATTGGCAGTAACATTATATAATACGTTTACATTTGAATTGTTAGAAAGTGGTTTAGAAATTACAGGTTGTCCAAAGCAGTTTTGTAATAGAGAAAATATGACTTATCAGGCTTTTATTGAAGGTGCTAAAGCTTGTGGATTAGAGTTTCAAGGCTTACGTATTGAATGCAGTGGCGATGTTCCTTATACAAGAGGTTTAGGAAGCAGTTCAACATGTATTGTGGCGGGAATTGTGGGCGCTTATGCTTTTCAAGATCGTTATGATGATAGACAAGAAATTCTTGAATTAGCAACCAAGATTGAAGGGCATCCTGATAACGTTGCACCAGCTATTTTTGGTGGATTGACAGTTTCTGTAATGGCTGATGGAGTTACAACGCTTAATATTCCGATTAAACATGATTATCGTTTTGTAGCATTAATTCCACCTTTTACATTATCAACAGAAAAATCACGTGCTGTTTTGCCACGAGAAATACCTAGAGCCGATGCGATTGCGAATGTTTCGTATTTGGCACTGATGGTTGCTTCTTTGATCAATGGTTATGATGAAGGATTACGGCTAGGTTTTAAAGATCGTTTGCATCAACCTTACCGTGGATCATTAATTAAAGGTTATGATGAAATTATGGCCATTTTGGAAAAAGATGAACGTATTTTAGGAGCATATTTATCTGGTGCCGGACCGACAATTATGGTTGTCATTGATGCCAATGATACAAAGGGTGTAGTCAGAATTAAAGAAAAACTTGGTGATTTATTAGAAAATTGGCATGTTGAGAAACTAGAATTAGATATGCGTGGTTATACATGTGATTATGAATAGGGAGAGATCCCTATTTTTATATGATGACATTTTGATAATGAATGATTGAAAACAAATATGCTATAATATTTTTGGGAAGTGAGAAAATGAAGAATTATCATACACATACGAAACGTTGTTACCATGCGATAGATGATGATGAAGATTATGTTTTAGCAGCTATTCAAGCAGGATATACAGAATTGGGTTTTAGTGACCATACGCCATGGCGATATGATTCTGCTTTTCATGCTACTATGAGAATGGAAGAATATCAGTTAAAAGACTATGTAATGAGTTTAAGGAAATTAAAAGAAAAATATAAGGATCACATTTCTATTAAAATTGGATTAGAATGTGAGTATTTTCCAAAATATATATCATGGTTAAAAGAAA
>CAYSWW010000138.1:0-5766 GCA_964434915.1 uncultured Coprobacillus sp. | reverse complement strand
AAAATAAAAATCAACCGTTTAATTTGCAGAAACTCTGGTTGATTTTTTTAATTAATGTACTAATCAACAATATATTAGCTATCTGTTATTAAAATGCATTTCATGCGTTTTATCCTACCCGACTTGAATTCATCACTTGACATTATGGCAAAGATTCTACTATTTTTTCATTTTAATTGTATAAATAATTTCATTATCTGTTTCATGAACATCATTTTCCAATTGAACACCTGCTTGTTCAATCATCTTCATGGCTTGTTCTAATGTGTTCATCGCAATTTTTAAATTCTGAGAGATACTCTTTGTTTTAGGTTTTGGTTTCTTTGGTTCTATTTTACTCTTAATTTTTTGTTCTGCTTGTTCAACATTAAGACCTTTTGCCATAATTTCTCTTAACATTTTATTTTGTTTTGCTGTAGTATCTAATTTCAACAATGCTCTAGCATGACGTTCTGTAATATCTCTTCTTCTAACAGCTTCTTGTACTGTCATAGGTAGTTGTAACAATCTTAATTTATTTGCAATCGTGGATTGCTTTTTCCCAACCTTTTCTGCTAATTGTTGTTGTGTCAAATTTTGAGTGTCTAATATCTGTTGATAAGCCAAAGCTTCTTCGATTGGTGAAAGATTTTCTCTTTGAATATTTTCAACAATCGCTGCTGTTGCTGTTTGTTCTTCATCATATTTTTGAACAATACAAGGAATTTCATCTAATCCAGCAAGATTACACGCACGATACCTTCTTTCTCCCACAACAATTTGATATTTCCCCTCATGTGGTCTCACAACAATAGGTTGCAACAAGCCATTTTGTTGTATTGAAACAGCCAATTCTTGAATCTTTTCTTTTTCAAAATGTGTTCTTGGCTGATTTTCATTCGCAACAATCTCATTAATATCAATAAATTTATAAACTGGCTCCTTCACAATCCTCACCTCTTTTTTAATTCCTAACATATTATAACATTATTTGCATCAAAACAAAAGACAAAGTCACACTTTCACAACTTTGAAGAATAAGTTCTTTAGTTTAAGCATTTTTAATTACTTTCTTTCCTTTTTAATCATTTCATCTTTTTTTTTGAATTTTTCCCCTTTTTGAGTGCATATAAATCTTATATTTATTTTCTATTTTTCACTTTTCAATGTTCTGTTGATGTTCTTTATATCTCTATACTGTTTACCTTTATAATATTTATATGTTCCTTCTTTTTCTTCTCTTATTTAGATCTTTTATATATTTATAATGTATTATATATAACTCATTGGACATTCATCTTTATAATAAAATTAATTCTCTTTTGTAAAAAAGTATGCTGTGTAACCATCTAAAAACTGAGTTTCAAAGATGCCAAAAAGATGTGTATTCCGGCTAATCACAACAAAAGAAGTACTACTCATCTATTAAAATATAACCTCTATTCTAATGGTTTTTTCTTTATTTTTCCAAATTGTCTTGGATACTTTGGAGGTGTTGGCTTAACTTTACGAATATAAATATTACAGCGATGATCGTTTTCATCCGTAAGCGTAAAATCAATAGCTTGCTCAACTTGACCACCTAATATCTCAATACCTTTTTTAGCTTCTAATAACTCTTCTTGGGCTTTTAATCCCTTCAATGTCATAAAATAGCCATTTTGTTTAACTAGAGGTAAACACAATTCATCAAGAATATTAAGTCTTGCAACTGCTCTAGCAGTTACAATATCAAAGCTTTCTCGATGCTTTAAAGCATATTCTTCAGCTCGTGCACTAAAAGCTTGTACATCTTTTAAATCTAAAACATTAATTAAATGTTTTAAAAAAGTAATACGTTTTGTTAGTGAATCTACGATTGTGACCTTTAATTCAGGGTAAACAATTTTTAAAGGGATTGAAGGAAAACCGGCACCAGCACCAATATCACATAATGTTTGATCTTTGAATGTATGGTGAAATGAAATAGTTAATGAATCATAGAAATGTTTTAAATAAACATCTTCTTTTTGAGTGATTGCTGTTAAATTCATCTTTTGATTCCATTCAATCAATGTTTGATAATAGAGTTCAAATTGTTGTAATTGGTTTTGATTCAAAATAATACCTTGACTTTGTAATGCTTCTATAAATTGTTCAATATTCATAATAACCTCTTAATAATGTTGTTTTAAATAAATTAATAAAACTGAAATATCAGCCGGATTAATTCCTGAAATACGTGATGCTTGAGCTATAGTTAATGGTCTAATCTTTGATAATTTTTGTTTAGCTTCTAAAGCCAAGTTTTTAACATCATCATAATCTAAATCAGCTGGAATTTGTTTTTCTTCCATTTTTTTCATTTTTTCCACTTGTCTAAACGTTTTATCAATATATCCTTTATATTTAATTAAAATAGTCACTCGTTTTTCTTCTTCTGGTGTTAAAGATGTTTCACCAATAAAAGATTTTAATTTAGCATAATCCATTTCAGGTCTTTGTAATAAAGTTTTCGCAGTAATTCCTTCATTTAAACGTGAAGACCCTAATGCTTCTAATAGATCATTGATTTTATGTTTTGGTGTAAAATGAATAGTCTCAAGTCTTTCTATTTCATCATGAATATGTTGCATCTTATCAAGATAATCCTGATAAACTTTCTCATTTACCAAACCAGTCTCATAACCATATTGTCTTAATCTTTCATCAGCATTATCATGACGTAATAATAAACGATATTCTGCTCTTGAAGTTAACATACGATAAGGTTCTTCAGTCCCTTTTGTAACTAAATCATCAATCATAACACCAATATAAGCTTCATTACGCTTTAAAATCAAAGGTTTTTCTTCATTCAATTTCTTTACTGCATTAATTCCTGCCATCAATCCTTGAGCTGCCGCTTCTTCATATCCACTTGTTCCATTGATTTGTCCAGCAGTAAATAAATTATGAACTAATTTTGTTTCTAATGATGGCCATAATTGTAATGGATCTATCGCATCATATTCAATAGCATAAGCATATTTCAAAATAACGCAATTCTCTAATCCAGGAATTGTTCTTATCATCTGTTCTTGAACATCATGAGGCATAGATGTAGAAAAACCTTGAACATAGATAGTATTCATTTCTTTAGATTCCGGTTCCAAGAAAACCTGATGTTGTGTTTTATCAGCAAATTTAACCACCTTGTCTTCAATTGAAGGACAATATCTTGGTCCTATTCCTTTTACAATACCTGAATAAAGACTGCATCTATGTAAATTATCTCTGATAATTTGATGTGTTGTTTCATTTGTATATGTTAAATAACAAGGAGTTTGTTTTTCAATAGGAACAAATGTTGTTGTTTCATAACTAAAAGCTAACGGTTCATCTGTTCCAGGTTGTAATTGTGTCTTCGAATAATCAACACTATTGATTTCAACTCTTGGAGGTGTTCCTGTTTTTAATCTTTGAATATGAAAACCCAATTCTCTTAACTTATCAGATAAAAACAATGATTGTCTTTCTTGATCAGGACCACTAGGAGTCTTTTGGTCTCCTACAAGAATTTCTGCTTTTAAATAAGTTCCTGTCGTTAAAATGACAATATGTCCTTCATATATTTCACCTGTATCCAGAATAACTCCCTTCACACACTGATTGTCAATCACTAAATCTTCAACCATTCTTTCAACAATATCTAGATTCTCTTGTTGTTTTAAAATGTTTTGCATATAACGTGGATAAGCTTTCTTATCTGCTTGTGCACGCAATGATTGAACGCCAGGACCTTTTGCAGTATTTAACATCTTCATTTGTAAGTAAGTTGCATCGGCTGTTTTTCCCATTTGTCCACCTAATGCATCTATTTCTCTTACAATAATACCTTTAGCAGGACCACCAATAGATGTATTACATGGTAAAGAACCAACATTTTCAAAATGAGAAGTAACTAATAATGTCTTTTTACCCATTCTTGCTGGTGCTAAACAAGCTTCAATACCAGCATGACCTCCTCCGACAACAATCACATCATACATTTTTCTTCACACTCCTTTTTCGCTCTTCAATCTTAGCATAAAAAGATAATATTATCAATTTTATTTGATATATGCTATAATTAAGCTGAGGTGAGCTTGATGAATCCAAAAGATATTTTAAATAAGTATTATCATTTTGCAGTGATAGGAGTATCTCCTAATAAAGAAAAATATGCTTATAAAATCTACAAAAGATTAAAAGATCGTGGATATGATGTTTATGGTGTTTCTCCAATTTATAATCATGTTGATGATGATAAACTCTATCCATCTTTAGAAGCAATTATTAATCCTATCGATGTTGTCGTGTTTGTTGTTAAAAAGGATTATGCTTATGACTATGTTGATGAAATGACAGGTTTAGGTATTCGTTATGCCTGGATGCAACCCAATACTTATGATGATGAGCTTTTAAAATATATGCGTAATGTCGGTATTACACCTATACAAGCATGCATTCTCGTTGAAACTGAATATTAATTTTTATTGTTTTTCATCTAGAAAACTCAATGATTATTTCTTATTCTTAAATCAAACAAGTGAATATTCTATCTTCATAGATTATCTACCAAAACCCTTGATTTTATGCCATATTGAGGGACTTAGAACATTGGAATTACTCCTATTTACTACTACGGATTTGGCTTCGATATAAGGGTAAGTTCCAGTTATGCGTAGATATAGCATAGCACATCAGTCTTGATAAACTAAAAATTGAATATCGTAAGTAGATTATGGAACGCCGATATTGACGTTCCTTTTCTATATCCAAATGAAAAGAGAGTTTTAAAAGCTATGAAAAAGATATTGAAGTGATTAGCCACGGGCTTCCTTGCTTTTGTGACTAACGTTACTGCTCTCGACAAAGACTATCCACACTTCCGATAAGTAATACCGAACGGAAACAAGATCCGAGCCAACGCAAGCACACGCATGAGATAGAAACCATACAACTCCACTTGAATGACACCAACGGCACAGAAAATTTCGTCAAGAATTTTGCGAAGTCCTACTACAATAAAGCAACAGCAAGAACACAGGTTATCAGTGCGTATCTGACGCAAGAATTGCAAGAGCTAAATGTAGAACCGTAAGAATGGATATATCGACCAAATCCACGGCCACGAACGCACTGTGAAACAGTCTAGGGAAAATTCTTTTCTACGAAGTAGATCAGCAGATAAAGGAGGTTTAGACAAAGGACGTATCATAAACCTATACCGTGACTGTTCATGTGGATGCTGACACGATAAATGATGCTACGGCTTTTCGAGAAACATTCTTCAAGCGGTACCTTACCGCGACAGACAAGGAACTCCTACTACTATGGAGAGGGGAACGCCCTTGAGGAGATTATTTTTGTCAATTCTGTATGCACGGCTGACGGCGACAACGTAAAAGGGAGTGTTGCGGTAAAATTCATTGACAATCAGACAACGGTAACACAGATTTCACAATATGAGCTATCACTTCATAAATAAAATCAGGATATGTAAGAACTTTATTGACACATTGGTAACTTGTTGCTATACTGTATAAGTAACAAGTTACAAATAAGGGGTAAAAAAATGGAATTAAAAGATTTAATAAAAAATAGTTCTTGTTCAAGAAAAAGTCAGCAAGGAGCTATATTCAACAGTCTATTTATTGTGGGAAACAAGTTACAGACTATTTTTGACAATCATATAGCCGAGCTATCTTTAAAACAATATATGCTACTTTCGTTAATGGCTCAATCAAAAGAAAAATTGACATTTACTCAATTAGGAAATTTATT
>CAYSWW010000137.1:0-5887 GCA_964434915.1 uncultured Coprobacillus sp. | reverse complement strand
GTTTAAAACTTGGACATTTTTGATCTTGTTATTTGACAAAGTAAAAAAAGAGGAATAAAATATAATTGAGTTAGTTACTGCTAACCACTAAAGGAGGAGAAATATGTCAACAGCAATTATTGTTATTATTTTAATTGTTATTTGTGTTTATAGTGTTAAGTCATATTTTAAAAAGCTAACACAAGGATGTTGTGGTGGAGAATGTGATGATCCAATTCAAAGAGTGAAACCACAAGATCCTCATAAAGAGAATTATTTGTATTGTCAGTCTATGAAGATTGATGGAATGACTTGTCAGAATTGTCAAAGAAGAATTGAAAATCTTTTTAATCAGTTAGGTGGTTATTATATGGAAGTCAATTTAAAAAAACACTCTGCAAAGTTATACACAAAACAAAAAGTTCCTCAATCAGAAATCAAGCAAAAGATTGCATCTTTAGGATATCATGTCACTCAAATTGAAAATGCTAATTTGAACAACTAGAATATTTGATAAAGCATCATTAGTTTTTTTAGCTCAGAAGACTTTAAAAGAAACAGAAAGCAATGATTTTATTTTTCTTTGAGTGATAAAAGCGTTATAATAAATAGAGGAGGTAGAAATGATGTTAAAGGAAATTAAAGAACGTCAAAGTATCAGACATTATCAGGATAAAGAAGTTGAAGAAGAAAAGATTTTAGAATTGTTGAAAGCAGCAATGAATGCACCTTCAGCAAAAAACACACAGGAATGGAAGTTTGTCGTTATTACTAATAAGCAGGCCTTATTAGATATAACCACACTTTCACCATATACAGGTTTTATCAAAGATGCTCCTTGTGCCATTTTAGTTATTGGCGATTTAAAGAAAGCTATTAATAAGGAATACGCAATGATCAATTGTTCAGCAGCAATTGAAAATATGCTTATTGAAGCGGTTCATTTAGATTTAGGAGCATGCTGGTGTGCCATTGCGCCTGTTGATGAAAGAATTGAAGTTTTTCAAAAGTATTTTGATTTAGCAGAAAATGAATATCCAGTAGCAGTTGTGTCAGTTGGATATCCAAAGCAGAAGAAACCATTGAAAGATTATTTCCAACCGGAAGTCATTCGTTATATTAAATAACGTGGTATAATGATAACGAGCCTCGTGTTCAGTTTCCTGTAAAAAGTAAAAATGTAAGGAGTTGTGCAATGTCATTAAGTTAAGGATTTCAATCCATAAAGTTCTATCAGATAAAACGCTGAGAAACTTTTATTGCCAAATGGTCTGAATTATGAGACTATTAATGAATTTTATGATTCATTAATAGTCTTTTTGAGTAGATAATGTATTTTTAGGAGATCTATCATGGGGGAATTAAAAACCTACTATTCACCAAGTAAAATCAACAAGAATATTAAACAAAAAGGAAATAGAAAAACTCTTAAAGCAGAGTCAACAATCATAAAACTTATGATTCTGTATTTTGTGGTGCCCCCTTATATTTTACGCATACATTTATTTTCATGTGATAAACAGACATTTGATTTAGCATCAATAATATTGAGATAAAACAAATTTTGCTAGTACATGACAAATATTAGATTGTATTTAAGACATTTATATCTTATCTCAAGAATAAAATGTCTGATCCCTAAACGAATAGAAAGATCTTATGAACGTTCTATCAAACCAAAATGAGTTAAAGCGTTTAATAGAAGAACATTAATTGAGAATGACAACATTTTTTTTGAGTTAAATGATAAGTTCATTTAAAGTGTATCTAAAAAAGGCAAAACACTTCAATTATTTCGACATAATCGAAAAGGTACCAACTCTCAATTGAATCAGTACCTTAACTTAATGATATTGGTTTTTAAGTTCTTCATTTTTTGTTTGTACTCACGATTAGATTAAATTATTTTTATAATTTATCTCCTTATTTTATTTACTTTTCCATTGTCAATCATAGTTTTTCAAAATAAGTTCAAAGGTAGAGGGCAGAAGAAATTTATCTATTCCTCTGCCCTGTTTATCTAAAAGACAATATTTAATTTATAAGTTCATCATCTAACTTGCTTGAACAGTTGAAGATGTTCCACCAACAGTAACTGTATATGACTGCCCTGAAATAATATCCTCACTACTAACAAGAATTACACTATATTCAAGTGTAGGTGACACTTCAATGATCGTGTTACCATTTGCATCAGAAATACTGTATGTTTCAGCATTTTGCGAATTTATTCTAAGAACAATAATTCCCTGAGATGAATTACTAAAACTTTGAAACATTGATGTACTTCCAGAACCGGCAAATGTACCACCATTAATTGTACCACTTACTTCATAATCAATGATAGAAGTGTCCCCAGAATTTGGACCAAAAATGCTAATATTACCGTCATTGATTGTGAGAGTTCCATTAGAATCGATACCATCACCATAAGCAACAATATTAATAGTACTACCATTGATTTCAATAGAAGCCTGCTCGTCGCTCATGGATTCATTAAACATTCCATCACGACCTCCAGTTATTCCACTTTGATCGCTACCACCAGCACCGTTGATACCATCATCTTCAGCATAAATCGAAATATCTCCACTATTAATGTAGATATTTACAGCTTCCATTCCTTCATAACTTTGATCTATAGTCAATGTTCCGTCTTCAAAAGTTAAGGTTTCATCGGCATGTATTCCATCATCACCACTTGATACTTGATAAGTACCACCTTTGATGGTAATAGAAGCATTTGAATGAATCGCATCATCAGCTGAATCGATTACATATTCACCATCGTGAAGAATTATATCACCATCTGCCTTTAATCCTTTCATACTAGTACTATCACTATTGCTTGATGTTGTGTACGTAACACTATTATAAGTTATTCCACCAGGGGTATTTTGATTACGTTGCTGAAATCTATTATCAGAATTACCAGGATAAGTTCCCCAGTTTTCTGATGATGAAGAACTACCATTTTCATAGCCACCACCACAAAGTAAATCAAATGAACCATCAACAATTTCTAAAGTATACCCGGCACTAATCCCATCACCTTGAGTTTCAAGATTGAAAGTACCACTTTCAATATAGATAAATCCTGAGGTATCGTCATCATCATTTTGGGCATGAATACCATCCTTTCCAGCATTAATAGTCAAAATGGTATTAGTAATACGAATACTATCATTGGCTTTTAGTCCTTGATTAGATGCTGTAACATTGATATTACCACCGGTAAAAACCAAATCATCATTGCAGACAATTCCATGACCACCAGGTGAATCAATAGTTAAACAACCACTGCCATTAATAGTCAAATCTTGTTTTGAAAAAATGACTCCATCGATATTATTTTCATCGATCGCTTCATATTCACCACTATTGGAGAGTGTATTTTCACTATCTTCGTTTAGCGTTAAAAAGACTTTATCAGCTTCTTTAATATATAAGGCACTACTCGTTTGCGAGTAAATTTCAACACCATTAAAAACCAAATGAATTTTAGAGTCCTCACTATCGATTATAATAGTACCATCATCCCAGCTTCCTGAAAAAACATAAGTACCTTCTTCAGTAATTGTGAGAGTATTATCGTCGATAGTTACGGAATTAGAATCTGTCGATACTTCTGAACCATTAAAAGTAATATGAATACTATTTTCATCATCATAGTCTGTTTCATAATCACGAGAAGTGAACATTTCAGTTTGACTACTATTATCTGATTCACTGGTATTATCCACATTACTATTACTTTGACATCCTGTTAATATGAACAAAGCCATTGAAATAATTAATAATTTTAATTTCATGTCATAATCACCTCTATAGAAATTATAGTTAATAAATAGAATTTTATCCATCAACTATAATTGTGTTGTCAAAACTTCTTGTTGGCTAGCTACAATTTCTAAATTTCCGTTACGACATCGGATTTTATCAATCATTTGTTTTTCTTGATTTGCTTGTTTTAAAGTGACATGATAAGTTAGTTTATACATACTTCCCATATTAGCTGTTTTTACTTGAACCAATTTATGAGAATAAGTAAATTCTTCAAAAATATCGCTAAATATATGAGTATAATCCAAATCTTCTGGAATCGTAATTGTTAATGTTTTAAAACATTCGGATTGTTTATTATCAAAAAAATCAAACCAATTATAGATAAACCAACAAAAACACATAATCAAAACAAATAAACAAGCATATCCAATATAGCCCATTCCAATAATAAGACCTGTAGCCATAGCTAAAAAGATAGCACAAATCTCCTTAGCCGTTCCTGGAACAGAACGGAAACGCACAAGACTAAATGTTCCTGCAACGGCGACCCCTGTTCCAACATTACCATTAACCATTAAAATAACAATACAAACAACAGCAGGTAATAACGCTAAAGTAGCCACAAAACTTTTCGTATATTGACTTTTATATATATAAACAAAAGCCATAATTAATCCTAAAATTAAAGAAAATACAATACATAACATAAAATCACTTACTTGAGTTACTGTTGCTAGATCGCTATCAAATAACCCTTGAAATAACTGAGACATTTTATAATTCCTCCTTCTTTTTCCACATTTTTGAATAAATCTCATCTTGATAAACTCTTCCATATTTTGAAAAACTCGTTTTATAAATATGTTCTTGACTTAAAACTGATGTCAGCCATAATGGAATAGCACCA
This sequence comes from uncultured Coprobacillus sp., assembly GCA_964434915.1. Taxonomy (GTDB): domain Bacteria; phylum Bacillota_I; class Bacilli_A; order Erysipelotrichales; family Coprobacillaceae; genus CAYSWW01. The sequence goes on along the minus strand of CAYSWW010000137.1, from coordinate 1,215 downwards.
TTACTTTTTATCTCCATTAATATTTTTTCATCAGGTAGAATACTTTTGCCATAAATAGGCTCACATAATGACAGATTGGTATCACGATATAATATACTATCATCAAATGTAATTCTTAACGTTGGATTATCATTGGCAATATAAGCCTCACGCATATAGCTAAGAAATGCGACTGGATGAATACTTTGATAATATTTAAGCATATAATCGATTTCTTCAATTATTTGATTGCTTCCTTGAGGACGAATACCATTGATAATCCAATTCATAGCCATTTTTTCTGATAGTGCAATTCTTCTTTTAAAGACAATACGTTTATATTTCTTTTTCATTTCAAAATAAATATCTTTCGTTTTATCCGCCTGACCATAACTTCTCAGCCTTAATTTTTCTTTATAAATTGGTTTTTCAATAGAACGTCTAGCCAACAGATAAGTATTGGTATCTAAATAAATATTACAAATCTCTGATCGTCCATATTGATCAAGCATCATATATGGTTTCATTGCAGCTAAAATCAGATTTTTTTGAGCATTTGTTATCATATATTTTGTTTCATAACGTTTGAAAACCATCTGTGTCATCGTAATCTCTCCTTCATAAGATTTTAGAAGTATCATTTTAATATTGATGGATGCCTCAATATCATCTGTACTTCAATAGCATAATAATCAATTTATTTGGCAATAAAATCACATAATTATGTAAAAATGAGTGATTTTAATAAAACTCCACGTCTCTTGATCCCCAAGTTTTGAAGCAAAAGATATCAATTTTATAGTCTCTTTTAATAACAAGACTTTCTATTTTGGTCATGATTGAGTATTTCCATTAAGTGATGTAGGTATTTTATTTATGGGAAGAAGATCAATCGTTATCAAGCTTAGCATCAATGAGCGTGAATTTTTGGAAAGACTAACACGTGATCGTATTCTGCTTTTGAAAGCGGAAGGCCACACCATTAATGAAATGACGCAGGCAACTGGTTCTATGACTGTGATATCAAGGGATTCTTAGACAACATTCCTCACAAGAAACTGATGAGAGTGCTCAATAAAGTGATTGCAGATGGAACAGTACTGGATTTAATATGGTCATGGCTGAAAAGCGGTTATATGGAAAATGGTAAATACTATGAAACGAAGTAGGGCAGTCCTCAGTGCAATGTCATTAAGTTAAGATGACAATATTTAACCAGGAATTATATGAAAATAT
>CAYSWW010000136.1:0-5954 GCA_964434915.1 uncultured Coprobacillus sp. | reverse complement strand
CTCTCTCTTCCCCTTAGTTTAACAATGATGCTATATATTGTCCTGCAATTGCTCCATCATTCGTTGCTGTTACCACTTGTCTTAAGTTCTTTTCAGTAACATCCCCACCAGCAAAAATACCAGGAACTGATGTTTCCATATTTTTATCTACTTGAATATAACCCGCTTCATTCACAATACCTAAATCTTTAACAAAATCACTAACTGGATCCAAACCAATAAAAGGGAAAATACCTTGAGTCGGAATGGTAGACAATTCTTGTGTCAATGAGTCTTCAACAACCAATCCACTAATCTTATTATCAGTGATCTCAATATCATGAGGTTTCTTCAACAAATGAAACTCAACATTCTCTTTTTCCTTAATTTTATCAACCAAATATCGATCAGCTCTTAAAACATCACGACGAACAATCACATGGACTTCTTTAACAATACTACTTAAATAAATAGCTTCTTCAATTGCTGAATTTCCACCACCAATAACACAAACAACCTTATTTTTAAAGAAAGGCCCATCACATACCGCACAATAAGATACACCATTTCCTGTCATTTCTTCCTCGTGAGGAATTCCCATTTTTCTTTCCTTTGTTCCTGTCGCAATAAAAACATACTTTGTTTCATACACTTTGTCGCCAACTTTAACAATCTTATGATCTTCATGGTTTTCAATTGCATTGACTTCACCATACTCATATTTTGCACCAAATGATAAACATTGTTCATACATTGAATAAGCTAATTCAGGTCCTTTTTTCACTAACCCCGGATAATTTTCTATCTCGGCTGTTAAATTCATTTTACCACCAGGTGCTCCGCCATCTAAAACAAGTACCGTAGCTCCGGCACGCGAAGCATATAATGCAGCTGTAAGTCCTGCCGGCCCAGCTCCTATAACAACTAGATCATACATTTTATTTCACCCTTTCTACAAATTCTAATAAATCTTTCATTTCATCAATCATCAAATCCGGATGCATAGCCTCAATCGCCTCTGTTCCTTTTGGTGTCCATTTTACACCTACGGTATAAACGCCTGCATTTTGACCGGCTTGAATATCACTTGTATTATCCCCAACATAAACTGCTTTAGAACAATTTGTTTCTGTCATCACTTTTAAAATTCCTTCAGGATCTGGTTTGACATGTTCAACTTGATCCATACCTAAAACAATATCAAAATATTGCGTAATATCAAATAAATCCAATCCAATACGGGCTGCTACTGAATATTTTGTTGTCACAACTCCCAAAGGATAACCCCTTTGTTTTAATTGTTCCAAAGTTTCTTTAACCGTTGGATAAATCGTAACATAATCTTCATGATGAGCATGATTAAATTCACGATAATACTCAATCAGTTCATCAATCATTGAGGCATCAAAATATCTTTCAAATGTTGTCTTTAATGTCGGTCCCAAAAAAGACAACAATTCTTCATCACTCAATACATATCCTGGTTTATATTTCTGAAAAACATGTTGATAACTTTTATAAATCAATAAATCGGTATTTAATAATGTTCCATCTAAATCAAAAATAACTGCAAAATCCTGCTTCATGTCTGCCTCCTTTTCTTCACCTATTATAACATGATGACTCGCCACTAAAAAGAAATGTGCTTACAAACAAAGAAAGAGATTTCACTCTTTCTCATGTCTTACTTTATTAACCCATTCTTTTACACACTTAATATCATCCACATTTGAATGTTCAATAACCTTCACAAAATTCTAAAGACTCATTTTTTTCATCATCAAGATGTAATGCTAGTTCCCTTGACAATAAAAAGCACCAAAAAACAATGAGAATCATCTATATACTTAATAAAGCATGATAATACTCTTCATGACCTCCAAATCCCGCAGTTTCAAAATAAGCAATCTTTTTGATTGATTTCAAAACATTGATAATATCTTCATTTGGCTGACCTTTATACCACAAAATAAAGATCTGCTGGCGGAATTTCTAACACTGATTTTCTAAAATAAACAATCTTATTCTCATCTCATTCTTCCTTAATTGCATTTGCCAACATCTTTGTATTACCTGTTTAACTGGTATAAGTAGTTGCGATATCCACTTCTATACTATCGTTTTTAATTCTTGAATCAGGCATTCCATCTCTGCCTGGGTTCCAATTGTTATTCTTAAATACTGTGAAATTCTTGGCTTGTTAAAATAACGCACCAAAATTCCTTTTTCTCTTAACATCATAAATAACTTTTCAGCATCATGATAAGGATGTTTGACAAAAATAAAATTTGCATAAGAATCCGTTACTTCAAATCCTAAAGATTGGAAAGCCTTTTTCGTAAACTCTCTTGTTTGTATAATCTTTTTGGCACTCTCTTTTACATAATCACTATCTTCCATACTGGCTTGTCCAATGACTTGAGCTAAGCGATCAATAGGATATGAATTAAATGAATTTTTAACATCATATAAACGTGCAATCACTTCATCACTTCCTAAAGCCACCCCTAATCTTATACCTGCCAGTGAGCGGAATTTAGAAAATGTTTGAATAATGAGAAGCTGAGAATATTTCTCAATCAAAGAAACTGCACTTTCTCCTCCAAAATCAATATAAGCCTCATCAATCACAACAATACTTTTTCTATTATGTTTTAAAATGTCTTCAATCAATTCTAATGAAACTAGTAATCCTGTTGGTGCATTAGGATTCGGGAAAATAATACCACTATTTTTTTGATAATAATCTTCTTTGACAATTTCAAAATGTTCATTCAATGGTTGCATTTCATAAGAAATACCATATAACTCACAATAAACAGGATAAAAAGAATAACTAATATCAGGAAATAAAAGCGGTTCTTTCCCATTAAAGCATGTTAAAAAAGTTAAAGCTAATACTTCATCAGACCCATTCCCTAAAAAAACTTGATTTTCTTTTAATCCGTGATATCGAGCAATTGTATGTCTTAATTTTGTAGCATCAGGATCAGGATAAAGATTTAATGTTGTTGAATCAAAATGCATAATTGCTTCTTTAACTTTTTGACCTGGATCATAAGGATTTTCATTGGTATTTAATTTAATTAATCGATCAATCTTTGGCTGTTCACCAGCTTGATAAGGTTGTACCTGTCTTAATTTATCCTTCCAACTCATTGATATCCCCTCCTAACATATCTTCTATGACTTCATAGACATACTGCACATGTAAATTTGTTTGTTTTTTTATTTCTTCATCAGCATGCATAAACGTATAACCATAATCCGCCACATGAATCATCGATAAATCATTATATGAATCTCCTATCGCATAAACAGCTTCCACCGGCTGATGAATCAAATCTAATAAAACTTTTATACCAATTCCCTTAGAACATCCTTGAGGAACCACATCAACAAAATGTGTATTTAAATAAACTTCAACCTGTTCATCATAATGTTGATGTATATAATCAAGACAAAGTCTCACATTATCCAATCCTTCATCATCTTGATGAAAAGCGATAATTTGAAAATGTTTAGCTCGGTGATACAAATCAACAAAATTCTCATGGATTTCTTTATTTTCTACTGCCTGAATATAAGTTTGTCCATCTTTATAACCATAAGCTTCCTCTTCTTCACAAAAGTACGACCACATACCTTTATATCGTATCGTATGATTTAAAATATCAATACCTACATTTTTCTCAATCATTTTCTCATATAGCACTTCATAGTTTTGATCAATAATCTGACCGCCATTATTTAAGACCGCATAGTCAAAAGGAATATTACACAAATCCATAGCTATACGAAACTCTTGGATATTTCTCCCAGTACAAATAACAACCAAATGCCCATGCTGACGTAACATATGTATCATTTCAATATTACGAGGCGTAATCGGTTGATAATGATTTACTAAAGTTCCATCAAAATCGCTAAACAATAACTTCATTATCGTTCCTCCTTAATGACATTATTATATCTAATATCATCTTAAAAGCAAAGAAAAAAGAGGATAAACTCCTCTAACTCACATAATCACTTGGTTCAAATGTATAAGTGATCTTTGAATAATAAACATCGTTCTCTCTATAAACCACAAAAGAAGATTGACCTTCATATTCCCCAATACCATAATGTCCTAATGTTTCCTTTTTCTGTTCAAATTCGCTTTCTCTTTCTTTAAATTGATCAATCAAGCGATTCAAAACAGTTTGTTCTCCTGTAAAACTTTCTACAGTTGTCATTTCGTCTTCCGTTAAGAAAAGTTCATTAAAAGTATAAGCTCCTTTTTTTTGAACAATAATCTTTTCAGTATTTGTTGTATGTGCACGATCATAATTTTTATCAATTTCTAAAGTAATCTGATCACTAATTTGAGTTGTATACTTGAGCGAAAAAGAAACATTATAATTATCATATACAACAATAAGATACTCTTTATCAAAAACATACCCTGTTTGTGATAAAGAATCACTATAATTCTCAATGGCCTCGACAATATTGGCGACATTACCAAATTGTTTCTGAAAATCGGCTAAAGTATCATATGTTGCAAGAATACTATAAGCATCATTATTTGTCATTGCTGGCAAATCTGTTATTTGGGTAGTATTTTGCGCAACTTGTGATGTTAATGTATTAAACATCTGGCTATATATTAATGGTACAATAATCATTGAAAAAATAATAATCATATAAATCATATAATTTGTTATGTGATTTTTTCTCTTGATTGGTATATATTTTCCTCTTAAATCCAATCCACAATGGGGACAATATTTTTCCTCTTTTTTGAAATCATAACCGCATCTAGGACATTTTTTCATATCTATTCATCCTCTCTAAAATAATCATCCATAAATTCTTCAAATTCATCCAAAAATTCTTGTCTTCTTTCTTTTTGTTCAGTTCGATCTTCAATCTCAAAGTATTCTTCATCTAAATATTGATATGTTTTTACAAACTTACCATTAGAAATCACATGAATGGTCGGTGTCCAATCAAAATTTAATTCTTTATAAATATTCTCATAGAAATCTATTTCTTCTTGCGTTGCATCATCAGCTTTCGCACGATCACGATATTCTTTGATATTCACATAATAAATGCCGGTATTTTCATGCGTTTCAATATATTCTTCAAGAATGGGATAGAACTCCTGACAATCCCCACAATCTGGTCTTCCAATATATACTATAAACATAACATTCGAATTTAAATTCTGTATTAACTCATCATAAGTAATTTCTTCAATTCCTTGAATGTTTAATTTTTCAACCGCATTCTGCTGACATCCTATTAACAATAAAATCATAGTGAGAAAAACTATTAATTTCTTCATTTCATCACCTCATTTTGTTTAATATATCATAATACATTCAAAAAGAAAAGGTTTCAATAAACATTGACACCAAACTTAGCTTACGTTATTTTATTTGTATATTCAACTGCCATCGGGTAGTAGTAAGCATTTATGACATATCTTCTCAGACCTAACGATATATCATAAATGCTTATTTTTGTTTATAGGAAGAAATGATATATGTTTAACAAATAATTCTTTTATTTGAGTAAAAAAGAATGACTTTTATGGTGTTTCTCTGTTGTATTTTTAGTCTACTGTATGGAATGATATCTTTAACTTTTTCATATTTTATCTTTAACCGTTTAAAATATTCTGAAGTTATTTTTATGATGAGTTATACTTTCGTTGTCACTTTTCTTTTTTACTTTATTTTGTTTTATGGATTTTTTCATCTTTTATTGAAATATCTTATTTTTCTGTTGTTATTAGTTTTATTATTTTCTTGTTAATGAGATTTATAATTTGATCAAATTTATAGCCCTTTTAAGATGTTGTCAATGCAATTCAATTAATTATTGAACATAAATCAAATTATTCACTATCCAGTCTTTCATCAAGAAGATCGAGTAGGAGAAAATAAATAAATTATTTATTTTCGTTCTCTCACACCACCAGT
>CAYSWW010000135.1:0-5955 GCA_964434915.1 uncultured Coprobacillus sp. | reverse complement strand
TTATATTTTTGAGGTTTTAGAGGCTTTATATCATATTAAATATGGAACAAAAAACAGCAGTTCTGTTTAATCAGAACTGCTGCTTGACGTTAAGACAATAAAATTGACTTCATTTTTTGCTAGAAATTTATAAGGAAATGAAGAAGGAGCACTTAGACCATTGGAAACTAATAAAGTTGCATCGTCTTCTTCATAGATTCCATGGTTATATTCACGAGCACCATCAGATGTGATTAATGCACCAATAAATGGGAGATATAAATAACCACCACAACTATGTCCAGAAAGTTGTAAATCAATTGTTTCTTTATGTGTAGCAAAACTATCAGGTTGATGTGTAACAGCAATTTTAATAGTTTTGGTTTCCCCGTTTAACTGAGTAATATCATAATCTTGATCACATGCATAAAGTAAAAAAGACGAATTATTATAGTAAATCGTTCGCACAGTATTTTCCAAAACTTCAAAACCACCATTATTAAGAATTTGTGTGATTTCTAATGAACTGGCAGTATCTTTTTCTCCAAGAACTGCAAATTTACCATATTTACAATCAATAGATTTCAAGAGCGTAGAGACTTCGCTGGCACTAAAAACAGCACTATCAAATAAGTCACCACCAAAAATTGTCATATCAAAATTATATTCATTTAATTCATCGATGATTTTCTCAAGCCTATCAAGGCTATTTTCATCAACCAAATGCAAATCAGATATGAAACATATTTTAAACCCATTTAAATTTGATGAAACTTGTGTATTGAAGTATTCATATGTAGAGAATCGATAGCTATTTGGTGAAAAAATATATACATAAACACAAACGGCAAATAGACTAAAAACGATTAATAGAAGTATTAATCGTCTGATTAATTTGTTTTTTTTCATACTTTCTTATTCATAATAATAGGGATAATCATTGGATTACGCCTTGTCTTTTGATAAAAATAAGTTCCTAAAGTATCCCTGATTGTATTTTTGATTTCACCAAAAGTTGTTTTTCTTTTAAGCAATTGAGATAATTCATTACTAACTAAAAACTCACCTTCACGAATCATTTCTTTACTATCTTGCATATAAACAAAACCTCGTGACATTATAATTGGTTTATTTAATAAACGTCCAGCTCTTGAATCCATAGAAATCAATACTGCAACCATTCCATCTTCACTGAGAATCTGACGATCTCTTAAAACAGCTGTTGAAAGACCGGTAATATCATTTCCGTCAACATAGATATCATCAACATGAATTCTTGGTCCAAGTCTTGCTTCTTCATCTCTTAAGAGAATTGTATCTCCATTGGATAAAACAAAAGCATTGCCTTTTGTTAGACCAACTTCTTCAAAGAGTTTTGCATGTATTTTTAACATACGATATTCACCATGGACAGGGAAGAAATATTTTGGTTTAGTAAGTAACAACATTAATTTTTGTTCTTCCTGAGAAGCATGTCCAGATGTGTGAAGATTATTGATGGCTTCATTAGTAAGCACTCTTGCACCAGCACGATAGAGTTTATTGATTACTTTGCTGACACTACTTGCATTACCAGGTATAGGATTAGATGAAAATAAAACAGTATCTCCTGGTTTAATAGATATTTGTCGATGTGTTCCATTTGCAATTCGGCTTAAGGCCGCTAAAGCTTCTCCTTGGCTACCTGTACATAAGATAAGAATTTCATTATCAGGCAATCTTTTTGCCTCTTCATTTTTAATAAAGAAACGATCTGGGCATTTAATATAGCCAAGTTTTCTTGAAACTTGAATATTATTTTCCATTGAACGACCAAAGACAAGGATCTTGCGGTTAAATTTTACGGCAGCATCAATAATCTGTTGGACACGATGGACATTTGATGCAAAGGTTGCAACAATTAAACGACCTTCAGTTTTTCTAAATTCTTCTTGAACACTGTAAGCAACTTGCTTTTCACTGATTGTAAAATTTGAGACTTCAGCATTGGTAGAGTCACTGAGTAGAAGTGTAACACCTGTTTCTCCTAAGAAAGAAATGACTTGATAATCAGCAGGATCACCCACTGGCGTTAAATCAAATTTAAAATCACCAGTTGAGACAACACGACCATTAGGAGTATTGACGATAATTCCTAATGACTCAGGGATTGAGTGATTTGTTTTAAAAAAACCAATATTGAAATATTTAGTCCTGATTTGATATAAATGATCAATTTGAACAAGTTTTGTTTCATGTGTTAAACGTTTTTCTTCTAATTTTCTATTAATCATTGCACAAGCCAAAGGCGAGGCATAGATAAAAGGAATATGAACAACCTGTAATAAAAATGGAATTCCACCAATATGATCTTCATGACCATGAGTAATAAGTACACCTTTAATTTTTCTTTGATTACGTTTTAAATAAGAATAATCTGGAATAACATAATCAATTCCTGGTAATCCATCTTCAGCGAATTTGACACCTGCATCAATAATAATGATTTCATCATCATGTTCAATGCAATACATATTTTTACCAATTTCATTAAGGCCACCAAGTGCAAATACTTTTGTGTCTAATGAACGCAAAGAATAATTTTTTGTTGGTTTCTTGTTACTTTTATTATGAGTTGTTCCTTTGCGATAGGATTGTTTTTGAGGCATATCTGCCATTCTTTTCACCTGACTTTCTTTTGATTTTTATAATATACCACAATCATAATTGTTTTATAATGTGGATAAATAATAACAAGAATGATAAGACATATTTGATGATTTGTTTTATAAAATGATTGATAATATTATAAATTTGATACGACAAATCATCTTTTGTCGTTGTCATTATAACATTCAACTTAAATCTTGTATAGAGAATTCGTAAAATAAAAAAACGCCTAGGCGTTTTTTTAAAGAATCTTTTTACAAGCACCAATAGCCAAAGAATGAGGGCCAATATGACATGAAACACTCAATGAAAGAGGATCACAAATAATTTCATGATTTGGGAATACCTCTTGAACCATCTTTTTATATTCAAGTGCTTGATCTCTATCATAAGTATAAGCAATCATAATACGGGCATTACGCATATCTTCATGATCAGGATCAATTCTTTCTTTAATGTCTTTAATAGTAGCATCTAGCATGATTTTCTCTGCTTTAGCCATTGTACGTGTTTTTTGGAAAGAATCGAGTTTTTCACCTTGAATTGTTAAAATAGGCTTAATCTTTAATAATCCACCTAAAGCAGCTGCAGCTGGAGTAATACGTCCGCCTTTTTTCAGATAATCTAATGTATTAACTGTAATATAAATAGTTGCATTCATTTTGTTTTCCATTAAGATATCATGAATTTCTTGGGCTGATTTGCCTTGTTTTGCCAGTTCTAAGGCATCTAAAACATCACATTTTTGTGTAATTGAGATACGTTGTGAATCAACCACAAAAACTTTTCCTTGATATTTTTCATCTTCTGCTAACATTAAAGCCGTTTGACAAGAACCACTTAAACCACTAGACATAGGGATGTGAACAACTTGATCATAGTCTTCTAGAATTTTATCAAAAAATTTTGTGACTTCTCCAGCCGCTGGCTGAGAAGTATAGATATCAGCATCATTCATTAATTTTTCATAGAATTCTTCTTGTGTTAAATTAATGTCTTCTTCATATTCTTGACCATTAATAGTAAAAGGCATAGGTAATACATAAACACCAAGTTTCTCAGCTTCACTTTGGTTAATACCACTATTACTATCTGTCATTATAGCAACTTTCATGAAAGTCCTCCTTTAATCATTTTCTGTCCGACAGTCTTATTTTATCTTATTTGTAAAATATTTCAACCCTTTTTGGCATTGTTCATTGGAATAATAACAAAACTTATGTATAATAAGTAAAAAGTATCCAGTGAATACTTTTTACTCTTGGGCACTTCCCCGTTGCTTGTAGCGCAGTGTTCAATGTTATAACATAACATTGGGATGATCACATATGCCAGATAGTATTTATATTCATCATTCACATAATGTATCGAATCTTGTTTACCATTTCGTCTGTCCAACAAAAGACCGCCACATAGTCATAACAGAAACTGTGAATGAAAGCTTGAAGCAAATATGCGAAGGAATAGAGTTGAGATATGATTGGATAACATTTCTTGAAATAGGTGCTGATAAAGATCATGTGCATTTTCTTGTGCAATCAACACCAGATTATAGTCCAACTAAGATTATAACAACAATCAAAAGTATAACATCAAAACGTATATTTGTTGAGCATTTTGAAGTGAAGAAACAGTTTTGGGGAGGAAATTTTTGGAGCGGTAGTTTTTTGTGTCGAGCGTAGAGTGCAACATAAGTAAGCAATAAAAGAATATATGAAAAATCAAGGTAAACAAGATTCCTATGAACAAATACTACTCAAGTTGTCATCACAAAGGTTTTGAAATATTTTGTTGCAAATGTCCAGTGGACATTTGTGAGATCTGTCTTGGGGTAGTTTATTAATAAAAAAGTGAGGTAAAAAAATGGTTGAAAAATTACAAAGTATTGTTGATAAATATATAAATGTTGGAATGGGTTTTTTAGATGCCGTTATTATTTTTATAATTGGATGGTATTTGGTTAAACTTTTGATGTATCTTTATTATAAAATGATGAAAAAATCTAACATTGATAGTATTATAGTCAATTTTATTGCATCTATTTTAAAAATATCATTAAGAATTATTTTATTTATAACTGTTTTAACAACTATGGGAGTGCCAACGACATCATTAATAGCCATATTAACCACTGCTGGTGCTGCCATTGCATTAGGTTTGCAAGATTCACTCAAAGGTCTTGTTTCAGGAATAACGATTTTATTTGCAAAGCCTTTTGTGAAAGGAGATACGATTGAATATAATAATTATATTGGACAGATTCAAGAAATTCAGTTATTGTATACTATTTTAATGACTTCCGATAACAAAATGGTCGTCATTCCAAATAATGATTTGGCTACATCAACTTTTGTAAACTATTCACATGAAGATATACGTAGAGTGGATTTTACGCTTGATGTTCACTATGATAGTGATATCGAAACAGTTAAAGCGATTGTCAAAGATGTCATTCATCAACATCCGTATGCTTTGAAGGAGCCTTCGCCTTATGTAAGGGTTAGTGAATATAAGGATAGTGCGATTGAAATCACAATCAAAGTCTGGACCAAAACTGAACAATATTATGAATTAAAAGATGATTTAATGGAGCAAATCAAAGTGATGTTTGATCGAAAAGGTATTGAGCTTCCTTATAATCAATTAGATGTTCATATTCATCAAGATATGCAAAATGATAACAACGGGGCTGTAACGAAATAACTTTTTTTATAAAGTTGTTTCGACAGCTTCTTTTTATGATTTATGATATAAAAAACATCTTCTCTGCCTTAAAAAAGATGCATGTTTTATGTTTTTCTTCTTGTAAATCTTGCGAATTTCATGTCCCACTTGATGACTCCAAATGTTTCTTTCACCTGTATGCTTCTTTGTTTCTTGATCTCTTTTCCAAACTCTGTTGATAGATTCTTGTCAATCTCTCCATAGAATTCATTGAGCACAACATTTCTCGAATGAAAGCCTCTTTCAAAATTCATTGATATGATATCATCACTTATCTTTGAAAAGAGTTTCTTTCTTGCACTAAGCATCCTCGTTTTATAAACGAATTGATATCTATTGGCATTAGCTTCAATTTGAGTACCATTCAAATACGATCAATTTTCATAAGGTTACAGATAAGATATTGTTTCAAAAGTCTTTCAAATGCCATATGAGAAGACCTTTCCTCTTTAGCAATAAACATCAATCTCATATCATTTCTACATAGAGATTCCAGATCTCTCAAATGAGAAGCATTACATTATCATATCCCTTTTTTTGCTTTCCTGTCTGTTATGAAGTGACCTTTGTCAAGTATAAATTACACATTCATAATAAAATTAT
>CAYSWW010000134.1:0-6078 GCA_964434915.1 uncultured Coprobacillus sp. | reverse complement strand
TGGTTTCGGAGATGAAGGAAGAAGAGTTGTAAGATGGGGTAATGATGGAAACTAAATCTGAATTCCCCATAGGAACTAATGAATGATTCTACATCATAAGAACAATATTTCATATACTCCGCCCTATAGTATCTATCAATTCGTTCCATTGATGAACTATATAATCCTCACTAAATGGAGCTGAATTTGCCTTATTAAAAGAGTTCGGAATTGTTCACTTTGGGCTTGCACCCAAAAGAACATTTATAAGGCTTTGTACCTTATCGGGTTTCCCGCGAACCCACTACCGGTTATCCTTCGGACGAAGGAATCACCGGATACTTTTTCGGCTGTTTTCTGCGAATACACAGGTTGCAAGCCTAAAACGTATAGTTCCGAAAGAGTTTATAGACAATCTCTGTAATAAAGCTCTGTCATTATACAACAAACTTATTTTATCAACAAGAAAATCAACTATACGGGAAGATATTTTTCCAGAATAAATTGTTGATTTTCGATGATTCCAAATAGCAGGATTAGGTATATTGCTTTTATCAAAGAACCAATAATGAGGTTCTGTTAGATAACCGTTATAGCCATCTACTACCATTTCTGGTATAGCAAACAATGCTGTCCCTATAACAGGCAATCCGGCTTTTATGGCTTCTAATATTGTTAAAGGGAAACTATCCTGGCTAGTAGGATGTAATAATATATGAGAATTAGCATATATTTGCTTCATCTCTTCAAATGAATATTTAAAATCAGATATAGAAATTCCTTCTGTTTGATTACACATATTAATTATCTGATGATCAACATCTTTTAGAGATGTAATTATGTGAAGCTTTACACTATTCTGCCTTGCTCTCAATATCTTATAAGCATCTATAACCTCCAAGCCTCCTTTCGCATAAAAATAAGTTCCTTGCGATATAAACAATAAATTCAATATTGTATCTGTTACACGCCGCTGTATAACCTCAAATGTCACATTCTCATTTACCGGAATAAAAGGATAAATAACAGAAGTTTTACAATTTGCAGGAATAGTACAACATACTTTCTCGAAAGTTTTAGCACAAGCCTTACACATGAAAATTAACGCCTTCAGATTAGATGGAGTTATCTAATTACAAAGGTGTCTATGTCCTAAAAAATAGAGTTCCTTCTCAATCTATAATGAAAAAGAGCAGTAGGATTTTCAACATAAATAAAATATGGCTTATCTGCATCCAAGAAACGATTAAAACTACCGTACAAATCACCATCTTTTCTTCGAACTTTTATTTGCTGAATATAACCCAATTCATCAAATAAATATGTTTTAGCAATTTGAGCTAATAAACGTCTCCTTTTAGATTGCAAATCATATGTATCATTCACGAAAAAATCATGTTTAAAATCAGAGCTAGATAATAGATGCATAAAAAAACTCCTAAGCTTTGTGGCAAAATAGACTCTCATGACTAAATTCTTATCTTTATTTTCAATTGTAGATTATATTTTGATATAACAGTAGATACTTTTCCGCAATTACACGCCATCTATACATTCTGAAATCAATAGCATCATTATTAATATAAAGCCCACGTTTTTTTATAGTCTTCCTTAAAGCCTTAGCTATATCACTCACAGATTTAGGATTCACAGCCTCTCCCACTTTATAGTCAATTAAGCCATCAAAATCTTCTCCCTTAGTATAAATCACGATAAGATCCTGTGACAATGCTTCTAAATAAGTTAAACCGAATGTTTCATGAAGAGAAGGCATTACAAAAATAGAATTTGCTCTATATACTTTCAGTAACTCACACTTATCAAAGATCTTTCCATAATAATGCAATACTTCCGGATATAATCGAACTAATTCTAAAATCCTCCTTTCTTGTGTGCCACTC
Source organism: uncultured Coprobacillus sp. (assembly GCA_964434915.1). Lineage (GTDB taxonomy): Bacteria > Bacillota_I > Bacilli_A > Erysipelotrichales > Coprobacillaceae > CAYSWW01. The sequence continues at coordinate 4,198 of CAYSWW010000134.1, read as the reverse complement.
CCTCCTACCAAATTCAACCTAATATTTGGAATATCTTTCTTAACCTCCAAAACTGCAGATATTAAACGCAAAACATTTTTCCGCTTCACAAATTGTCCTACATATAAAATCTCATTATTGGCTTTTCTGGTATTGAGAATATTATCTAACCAAAAGTCATCAATGCCATTCGGTTGAACTAAGAATTTAGAAGATATTGCAAGCAATAAATCTTTTAATACAAAAGACTGACTAAACTCTCGCATTGATGCTTTCGAAACAAAAATTATCTTACACGCATTCTTTAATGTATTTCGTCCCATATTCCAAGTATGAAGCATATATTTCAAGAAAAGATGGAGATCTGTACTGCGTACAGCTACTATGTAAGGAATATGATATTTCTGATTCAGTCTATAGGCTAATGCTCCATCACTAAATAAAGTAGTCGCATTTATACAATCATAATCTAAGGGGTTTATATTATCTAATAAATCCTTATAGAAAGTCGAAATCTTGTACTGATAAAACAAGCAATGATAATATCTTATCAATTGCTTTGAGTAGATAATAGTAGTATTAGGGCTTACAAACTTATTTGCGTCATAGAATTTCGGATAATGAAAATAAGTGTAAACAGTTTGGTGTATTCCAAGTTTATCCAATTCAGAAAATAAATTAGTATGAACTTTTGAATAACAGAAGTCATTACATATATGTAGCAGGCTCATTTGTAATTAATTCAATTTAAACCAAACTCTTAATGTTTGTTCGAATTGACATTCATCAATTGTTACCACACCCCATTGATTACTAATCCAGAGCGAAAGAACTGGAGAAAAAATCGCAACTGATACAGCAACTCCCAAAGCTACTTTTAATATCTTTACCGAATGCCTTGCCTCCTCTAACTGTTTTTGAGCATTCCTCATTGAAATATTAAAACGATTTTCCTCCTCCAAGAGATAATAATTCTTCACTAATTCTATCAAAGATGATGTTGGATAGATCACAGAATTAAAGTAATGAACGAATCGCTCATATAATTCTTTTGTAAAAGTAAAACCCTACATTACAGGTTCACCACAATCTATCAAGAACGATTCCTTTTCAGAACCATGCGGAATAGTTATATATCTATCTTCTGTTTGATCTATATAAAATCTACTATTCTGTTTATCTATATAAACATTCCCCTTATCTTTATAAAATAAATCAACTGAATCACTTGATGGAGTAATAGGTAAAATATCAATATAATGATTGGTTTCTAGATATTGCAACAATGATAGAAGCTGAGATATTCTTGCATACTCAACTTTTATATCAGAAATATTTTTTGTCTTATGAAATAGATTATATGATTTATATTGATGTAGAAGAAATAGAGCCAATTGTTTGGGCTTAAAAAATTCAGAGGTTATATAATCACCAAAAATAAAAGCATCCTCAGGCTTGGTTTCTGTGATTTTCTTAATAATACGTTTTTCGAAATCGGTAAAATTCATAGTATTTATATTTTAAACAAAACCTTTTTCAATCCATCTCCATAATATTCATATACATTTCTAATATGCACATCATTTCGATCTTCCCCTACATTTACTGTTGAAAGCTTAATATTTCCTCTGATTAATATAGGCAAAGGTGTTTGTATTGGAAAATTTATCTTTCGACATTCCTTTTCAGCCAAACGTGTCATAAAATAAAGCCAAACATCGTCTGCATATAAACATTTATCAACAAAGACTGATTGATTCATAAACTCCTTACATAAGATATTAGGAGGATATAGAATTCCACCTACACCAAGTCCCAAATTAAGCTTGTGAGCACAAGGCATATGCACAACTTCCCAATCTCTATATTTTGAAATTATACCATCTTTTTCTTGGATCCTTTTACACATAGTAGCCAAAGAATTATTCGGAAATTCGTTATAGCTAATTAGCAAAGATTCAATCAATAGTGGACTATAAAAGATATCATCATCTATCGTTATTATTATATCATCTGGATGTTTTTGCATAGCATAATAGTACTTATTATGAGAACGCATATCTCTGTCAACTAAACATATCTCCAGCCTCCTTTCTCTCTGATTTAAGAGCATTTTCGGTATGGAATCTTCCGTAGGGAATTGCTCTCTCGAAAGCCACAAAATAATTTTATTAGGCTTACAAGTCTGTCTGAACATTGTCTCTACAACCATCCAGACTTTATCTATACGAGCAGGAAATGATGTCAATGAAACTATTACTTTTTTTTTCATTTCCTGTGTCATGTAAAGAATACGTTTCATTTTTATTTGTCAATCTAAAAATATATGGCAACAATATATTTGCTATAGAACGTACCACAAAACGAAGAAAAGAATAAATACGCGAATGTGTTAATAGATCATTTCTATTCTGAATAGAAGAATAACATCTAGTAAAAAAATAACCAAATCGTATATGAATGTTTTATTATCTCCTAAAAAATCCAACAACAGTCTTCATCAGACCTGATTGCCGCAACAATAAATATAGTATAACTAACATTAAAATATTTTGAAGTGGATACCAGAGGATGCGCTCTTCCAACATAAAACAAACCAGGAAGCATAAATAAATATATTACAAGCATTTTATTTTTAGCGATAATTGAACTTCCCAATCCACCTCCAGCCATAAAATATTTAGGAATTACAATAGATGATAATCGATCGGCTAAATTATAATATTCATCACTTCTTTTATTAATTAAATACCCTCTTTTCCCAATTAGTGGATCTAAAAAGAAACGCATGGAATAATCTATTTTACCTTCATTCAATAATGATATTGTTAAACCAACAATATGCACACTTCCTCCTTATGGATATATAAACGAATTCACAAATTCCTTAATAGAAAACATTTCTGATGCATTAGAGTCTACCGTATAATCTGATGATGAACGTAATTTTCTGATAAAAATAGAAAATATAATAAAAAAGGATACGCAGAACAATGTTATTATAGGTTTAATTTTATATACGCATGGAGAAATAGACTAAGATAAATAATGCTTGTGAAATAAAATATACACGACTTCCTGTGAACACAGAAACACAAAAATTAATCAGTAAATAAATAATGATGGGAATTACAATTTTAGTATTACTTGCTTTTGATACCAATAACATTAAAAAGCCTAATTTCATAACATCATCTGACACTCTAATTATTATATTAATATTTTGAGTTCCTTCTAACTCAAACATATTCGTATACCCTCCAGCCAAAAACACTTGGCTCGAATTATGATAATAATAATAAAGGCTCGGTATAAGAAAAATATAGAACAATATTTTGCCATACAATTCCATTTGAGCATCATATTTCCACTCATAAACACAATGTACATTGTACATTTTTCTTTGAAGTAGAAATATAGTATAAAGCGCCTAAATGAACAAAAAGATAAAAAATAATACGACATTTAAATATGTGAATACTACCCGATCACTATACATAGTAAAACATATCGGTACAAAACTTTTTGTAGAATAAAGTATGGAATCTCTTTTAAAAAACTGACAAATATATAAGATATGTTGTATAATGAAACTGCTGCTATGAATACCGAATAGACATGCATAAAACTTATCTTAAGCACACATAATAATACATATATGCTTATTACAGAAATCGTTATTAATAGCTTTATCCCTATAATAGAAATAGTACAATCAAAAACATAATTACACAAAAAGCTATACACTATAGATAATGTGATCAATATGCATTGAATCAGCAATAATACCCTATATTTCATACAATCTTGCGTTTTGATATTTTCAACAAATCTCTTTATTTCCTCTTTTTCTTGTTTTGACATATTGATACATGAAAAAATTGGCAAATAGCAGAAACAAAATATACACAGTCCTCCAATGAGCTTAGACATTGAATCTATTAGAATATATCTTTTTAAATACATACACAAATATATAGCAACCATTGGAAGCCAAATCATTCTCATTATACCCTTCCAATACCCCAACACATCTATTTTTACAACTCTATAAAAAACAATATTTGCAGCAATAACATTAGAGAATAATATAGAGAGTGCGATAGAACTTACACACCCATAAATACCATAAAGCTTAGTAAGAGGTACTGCAATAATTAATCCAACGTGAGTTCGATATAAAGTCAAAACAATGTCAGTTGCCCGTCATTGATAAAAT
>CAYSWW010000133.1:0-6119 GCA_964434915.1 uncultured Coprobacillus sp. | reverse complement strand
GTAGGACATAACAAGAAAGCTGTCAAGAATTATATAAGAAATCAATTACAGGAGAAAATGAAATAAAAAACATCTTTAAGGGATAAAAAGTGAAAGTGTTATGGTTGTCAGTCTTCAATGGTCGAAGGACTTGCACAACAACATGCTCTTACAAGGGTTATCCATATCACTGATTTAATCAGTGATATGGATTTACTTCGATGAATTTTAATGGATATCATTTTATTTTATAATAAAAACTGTTATAATTATTTTTGGAAATATTATATGATGATACAAGCTGAACTGCTTCAATAATAGGAAATGTGGGTGATAGATGTGACTTTGAATTGGAGTGTTGTCATTAACTTTTTAAGATCGTTTATAGATTTAATTGTAGTTTGGTTTCTCTTTTATTATTTGATTTCGATGTTTAAAGCAAATATGAGAACAATGCAATTATTTAAAGGTGTTTTGTTTATCTTGATTGTAAGGGTCATTACTAGTGCCTTAGGGCTATTGACTTTGAATTATATCGCAGATAGCATTGTGAATTGGGGAGTGCTGGCTATGATTATTGTTTTTCAACCAGAAATTCGAACACTTTTAGAGAAAATGGGTCAAACAAAGATGACAATGGAAAATGTCATTAGTGATGATGAAAAGGAATGGCTTATGGATGAATTAGTTACGGCTATTTCAACATTAGCTAAGGAACAAACTGGGGCTTTGATTACGTTTGAAAGGACACAATCTTTATCAGATTTTATTAAAACTGGAACAAAAATTAATGCTGATATTAAAAGTGAACTATTTTTAACTATTTTCTGGGAAGGGACTCCTTTACATGATGGAGCAACCATTATTCAAGGTGATCGCGTCGTTTGTGCAGCGGCTTTTTATCCGCCTACAAATAAAGAATTGAGTCCTAAATATGGGGCACGTCATAGAGCAGCTATTGGAATTAGTGAGATTACCGACTCTTTAACAGTTGTGGTGAGTGAGGAAACTGGAACAATTTCATTTGCTATGAATGGGGAATTAAAAAAGATACCGGCAAAGGAATTAAGAGCATCACTTATTAAAGAGTTAAATTGGTTTAGATCTAATGATGAGGAGGAAACGAAAAATGAGTCCAAGACATCAAAAAGATAAAAAAGAAATTCAAGATTCTACAACTGAATTTTTCTTAAAAGTTATAAAGAAAGAAAAAGAAAAACAAGCAAAAGAAAGTACATTCAAAGAAGCTAAAAGTACATTCAAAGAAGCTATGAGTTTTAAAAAGCCAAAAACGATTGATACAGTTGGGCGTTTTTATAATTATATTAACCAAATGTTTGATAAAATTCTTTCAAGTAAAGCAAGTATTATGTTCCTTTCTTTTATTATGGCGGCATTGCTTTTTTATAGTATTGTTGGGAAGGATATTATTACGAGCCCAACTTCTGGATTGACTATTGATGAGGTTGAAGTCAAAATAGAAAATTTAGATCCTGAATTAGAATTATCAGGAGTGCCTAGTACAGTAACTGTTGGTTTAATTGGGTCTTCTTTGGATATTTATAAAATGAGTTTTTCTGATGATTATGAAGTTTATTTGGATTTGAATGGTAAAGAAGCGGGTGAATATACCGTTCATTTAAGTTCACGTAATTTTCCAGAATCTTTAACTGTCATGATTGTGCCAGATACTTTAGAAATCACTTTAGCCCAAAAAGAATTAGAAACCTTTGATTTGGGATATCGTTTTATTAATGAAGATGAGCTGGATTCTAAGTATTCTGTGAGTGTTGAAGAAATGGAATTGTCGAGTGTAGAAGTCTATGCAAGTAAGGAAACATTAAGCAAGATTGCAAGAGTCGATGCTTGTATAGATGTTTCTGAACAAACTCAAGCTTTTGAACAAAATGCGGAAATTAAAGCATATGATAGTAATGGAAATGAAATGGATGTTGAGATTTCTTCGACAAAAGTGTATGTTAAATGTAATGTCGCTTCTTATAGTAAAGTCGTTGATGTTGATGTTCAATTCGTTGGTGATTTGCCTACTGGATATCAAATTTCAAATTATACATTATCACAGGAACAAGTTACAATATATGGTTTAGAAGAAGATATTAAAGATATTGATAGTGTTACACTTGATGTGGATGTCAGTGAGATTAAATCGAGTACAACCATATCGGATGTGGCATTAAAAAAGAAAAATGGAATCAATAAGTTTTCTACTGATGCCATTGATGTTACTTTAGAAGTCGAAAAAGTGATTACGAAAAAATTTGACAATATTGAGATATTAGTGTTAAATAATACTGAAAATTACAAAGTGTCTTTTGCGGGTGAAAGTGGTTATGCATCAGTATCTGTAACTGGATCTGAAGCTAAGGTGAATTCATTGACAACTGACAATATTCAAGCAAGTATCGATATTGATGGTTTAAAAATAGGGACACAAACTGTGAGTGTCAAAGTGGTTGTTGATGATGAAGATATAGATATTGAGTTACTTTCATCATCAAAAGTAACAATTAATATTGAAAGGAACTAACAATTATGGGTAAATATTTTGGAACTGATGGCTTCAGAGGAGAAGCGAATATTGATTTGACTGTAGAACATGCATATCAAGTAGGAAGATATTTAGGATGGTATTATTCTCGTTATCGTCAAGCAAGAGTTGTCATTGGTAAGGATACAAGAAGGAGTTCATATATGTTTGAGTATGCTTTGGTTGCAGGTTTAACAGCCAGTGGTGCAGATGTTTATTTGTTGCATGTAACAACAACGCCTTCTGTTTCTTATGTAGTCAGAAGTGAAGAGTTCGATTGTGGTATTATGATTAGTGCTTCCCATAACCCTTATTATGATAATGGAATTAAGGTTATTAATGGGAAAGGACATAAAATAGAAGCTCATATTGAAAATTTGATTGAACAATATATTGATGGTTTAACTGATCCGATTCCATATGCAACAAAAGATAAAATTGGGCGAACAATTGATTATTCAATGGGAAGAAATCGATATATTGGATATTTGATGAGTATTCCTACACGTGCTTTCAAAGATCTCAAAGTTGGCTTAGATTGTGCAAATGGATCATCTAGTGCTATCGCTAAGAGTGTTTTTGATGCTTTAGGTGCAAAAACATATGTCATTAATAATAATCCTGATGGAACTAATATCAATACTAATTGTGGCTCTACTCACATAGAAGTTTTACAGAAGTATGTTGTAGAAAATGGTTTAGATGTTGGATTTGCGTATGATGGTGATGCTGATCGTTGCATTGCGGTTGATGAATTTGGAAGAGTTGTTAATGGAGATATGATTCTTTATGTTTGTGGTTTGGAAATGAAAGCTAAAGGAGAATTGATTAATAATACAATTGTCACAACGGTAATGAGTAATTTTGGTTTATATAAGTCATTAGATAAAGTTGGTATTGCGTATGAAAAAACAGCTGTTGGTGATAAGTATGTTTATGAAAATATGGTAAAAAATGGCCATTGTATTGGAGGTGAACAATCCGGACATATTATTTTCTCAAAACATGCGACAACAGGAGATGGTATTTTAACATCTTTGAAAGTTATGGAAACAATGGTAGAGAATAAAAAAACATTGGCTCAATTAACAGCTGATATTGAAGTTTATCCACAGTTATTAATTAATGTGAGAGTAACTGATAAAAAAGCAGCGCAAGAGGATTTAGATGTTCAAGCAGCAGTTAAAGAAGTCGAAACAACTTTGGGTGATGAAGGACGAATTTTGGTACGTGAGAGTGGAACTGAACCAGTTGTTAGGGTCATGGTTGAAGCAAAGAGTGATGAAATTTGTCATGAGAATGTACTTAAGGTTGTTAATCTTATTAAAGGAAAAGGATATGCAGTTGAAAAATAAAGTTTCACATATTATCACAATATATTGCCATATTATATGGCAATATATTTGTATATAGTAATATAAAGAGGTGAATATGATGAAGTATCGCATTAATATAATTGATGATGAGAAGAATTTAAATGATTTAGTGAGAACTTATTTAGAGAAAGAAGGATATATTGTTTATTCTTTCTATACTTATGAAGAAGCTTTGTTGCATAAAGATGATGATGTTCATTTATGGATTATTGATATTATGTTAGATAAGAATAGTGGCTTTGATTTATTGAATGAAATTAAAGCTTGTAAACCAGATATGCCGATTGTTTTTATGAGTGCACGTGATCAAGAGTTTGACCGTATTATTGGATTAGAAAAAGGTTGCGACGAATATATTACAAAACCCTTTAATATTAAAGAAGTACTTTTGAGAATTCATAATATTCTTAAACGTGTATATAAAAATGATCCAGCACTTATTTATATTGATGGTTATACGATAGATGAAGAAAAACGTAAAGTTTTATTGAATGATGATGAAATTATTTTAACAACAAAAGAATATGAATTATTATTGTTTTTTATCAAAAATAAAGGTATTGCCATTTCTCGTGAACAGGTTTTATCTAAAGTTTGGGACGAAAATTATTTTGGTAGTGATCGTGTTGTTGATGATACATTGAGACGTTTAAGAAAGAAAATGCCTGATTTGAATATTAAAACTATATATGGTTTTGGTTATCGTTTAGATTAAGATGAAAGCAAAGTTATCGAAACTTCATTTCTTAAACAGAATTTCTTTAGTACAACAATTAATTGTTGTACTTGGTTTTGTTGGTTTATTATTGGTTGCTGTTTTGATGCCTTTGGTAGATTATAATTTATCTGCTATTATTGATAATCAAATGTACGAAACTTTAAGCTTGTCACAAAGTTCATATATTTATGATGCTTATATGCCCGATAAGCAAACGAAACCAACTTTTCATATTATTTATGATGCTTCAGAAAATGCTTTTACGAAAACCAACCTTGTTTCGATACAATCGGTTTATGATTTGTATAATGAATTATTTGGAACAGATTTGCAAACGCTTCTGAGCAGTTCCCAAACGACCATAAAAAATAAAGGAAAATATCTTGATAATATATATTATTTTATGATTACTCAATACTCTGAAAATGATTATTTAATTTCTATTGTCAGTAGTGAGTATTCAAGTGAATTAATTACTTCTTTAAGAAATCAGATTATTTATATACAGTACGGTTTTTTTGTGATTTTTGCGGTTGTAATGATTCTATGGGTTTTAGGTTTGATAACACCATTGAAAAAGATTAAAAATTATATTGATGATATCAAGAATAGAAAAAAAGGTGAGCTAATAATTGATAGAGAAGATGAAATTGGGATTGTTGCGAAAGCTCTTGTAGCGATGAAAGAAGATTTAGATAAACAGGAAAAAATCAAAGAAGAAATGATTCATAACATTTCGCATGATTTAAAGACACCGATTGCTTTGATTCAAACATATGGTCAAAGTGTGAAAGATGATATTTATCCGTATGGTGATAAAAATAGTTCAATGGATGTTATTTTAGAGAATGCTGATCGTCTAGAACATAAAGTTAAATCTTTCTTATATTTAAATAGATTAGATTATTTAAATGGAACGGAAATAGAATTGGATACTTTAGATATGAAAAAGCTTTTGGAGAAAATTGTGTCTCAAATGGATGCTTTAAAACCAGATTTGACTTTAAAAACTGAGTTAGCTGAGGTTTGTTTTATAGGTGATGAGGAGCATTGGCGTGTTGCGATTGAAAATATTATTGAAAATGCTTCTCGTTATGCTAAGACGGAAATTCGAATCGTTTTAAAGGATAAGTATTTAGAAATTTATAATGATGGTGAGAATATTAGTGAAGATGCTTTACCTTACTTGTTTGATCCTTATGTTAAAGGAGTCAAAGGACAATTTGGTTTAGGTTTGTCTATTACAAGCAAGATTTCTCAAATGTTTGGTTACCGCATTCAAGCTAAAAATCGTGAAGTAGGGGTAAGTTTTATATTTGAAAAATTGCCATAAAAAAGATTCTTCTTATTGAAGAATCTTTTTGTGCAACAGGCAGTTACTTATATATCATATTTTTATGGAGACCGCCAAAACTATATTATAGTTTTTATATTCTTTAAAAATTAGGCACTCCACAATAACCTGGGGTTTCCAACTTGTGGGGTGTAGAATAACTTG
>CAYSWW010000132.1:0-6149 GCA_964434915.1 uncultured Coprobacillus sp. | reverse complement strand
TAATTCCCATCAATTAAAACAAATTCTTTCATATTCAACCTCTCTATTCTATAACTCTTACCTTTTCAACAAGTAAAGATAATTTATCTTTAACATCTACTTTTCCATAAACAAAGCAAATATTTCCTTTCTTCAATAGCGTTCCGACATTCTTATAATAAGAAGCAAAAACAACGCCATCTACACTGCCTGATTCATCAAAACCTTCAATAAAACACATTTCATTACCTTTACGATCAGTTATATTTTTAACTCTTTGTAATTGCATCACAACATTCACATGTTGCGATGCATAATCATATAATGCAGCAATATTCACATATGAACTATTTAATTTCTGCTTAATAAGCTCAATTGGATGCATAGATAAATAAATACCTAAAACAGCTTTCTCACGCTCCAATTTTTCATGCTCTTGATCCTTATAAATCGTTAATACTGGTTTTTCATCAATTCCCATGATTTGCTTTAAATTTCCATATTCTCTAATCGTATCCAAATTCTTCAGAATTGTCTGGCGACTCATTTTAAATTCATCAAGTGCCCCAGCATCAACCAAAGATTCAATCGTTTTCTTAGAAAGCTTAGATTCATCCATTCGTTCTATAAAATCAAACACATCTAAAAAAGCACCATTCTTTCTCTCTTCAACAATTGCTTTATAGCCGGCATAACCAACATTTTTAATTGCCAATAAAGAATAACGAATATGTCCATTCTCAACCATAAAACGAGCCTGAGATACATTCACTGATGGTGGCAAAATATGCACATTATAAACTTTACATTCTTGAATACAATGAAGTTTGGTTGTATCACTTGATAATTCATTAGACAAAATAGAAGCAAAGAAATATAAAGGATAATTAGCCTTTAAATAAGCCAATTGATAAGCAATATATCCATATGCAACACTATGTGACTTATTAAATCCATAATTGGCAAATTTCTCTATTAAATCAAAAACTTCCTTAGCTTTCTTTTCTGTATAACCATTTTGTAAACAACCGGCAATAAATTCTTCACGCATAGATGCCATTAAAGCTATTTCTTTTTTAGAAGTTGCCTTCCTTAATATATCAGCTTTTCCTAAAGAAAACCCTGCCATTTTTTGGGCAACCTGCATTAATTGCTCTTGATAAATCATAATGCCATATGTCGACTTTAAAATCGGTTCGAGTTCTGACAAAGGATAAGTCACTATTTCTTGATGTTGACGACGTTTTAAATAAGCAGGAATATTTTCCATCGGCCCAGGTCTAAATAAAGCAATCGCAACAACGATATCCTCAAAACAATAAGGTTTCATCTTGCGTAACAAATTTCGCATTCCTTGAGATTCTAATTGAAATACTCCAAATGTATCTGCTCTTGCAATAAGCTGATATGTTTTTTTATCATCAAGAGGAATTTGATTCATAACCAATTCCTTTCCCTGATTTCTTTCAATATCCTTACAAATATAATCAATCATCGTTAAGTTCTTTAAACCCAAAAAATCCATTTTCAACAAACCAACTTCTTCAATATAATCTTTAGAATATTGGGACATTAAAGTAGATGTTGGTCCAACTACTAACGGAATCACCTCTCTTAAAGGTTCTTTAGACAAAATAACTCCCGCAGCATGTGTTGAAATATTGCGTGGCAAATGTTCAATCACACTAGTTGCTCCAATAATCTTTTTTAATAAATAATCATGATTAATCAAAGACTGAAATTGCGCCGATGTCTGATACATCTGTGTAATAGTCTTTTTATTTCTATATCCCGTTGGTATCATTTTAGCAATGATCTCTAACCTGGCAAGCGGGATACCCATAACTTTTCCCATATCTTTAATTGCAACACGTGGACCATATGTATTAAAAGTAACAATTTGTGCAGCATGTTCTTGTCCATACTTTTGAATAACATAATTAATCACTTCGTCTCGACGATCATCTTGGAAGTCAATATCAATATCAGGCATAGAAACACGTTCTGGATTCAAAAATCTTTCAAACAATAAATCATATTGTAAGGGATCAACATTTGTAATTCCCAAAACATACCCAACTAAGCTTCCTGCCGCACTCCCTCTACCAGGTCCAACTAAGATCTTATGAACTTTCGCATAACGCACATAATCCCAAACAATCAGAAAATAATCATCAAATCCCATTTGATGAATCACTTTCAATTCATATTTTAATCTTTCAACATATTCAGCAGGTATTTTTTTCCCTGTAAAACGCTTTTTCAATCCTACTTGACATAACTGCCTTAAATACTGCCACGCTTCGCCACCTTTAGGAACCAAAAAAGCAGGTAAATGTTTTTGATGTAAAGGAATTGTTGCCCGACAATTCATTAAAACTTCTTTTGTTTCAAACAAAATACTTTCATCAAACAATTGTGCCATTTCTTCTTCAGTTTTCAAATATTTTTCCTGGGTCAATGGTTGATATTTATGATCCAAAGTGATTCCTTGACTTGATGCTTGCATCAAGTCAACTGCTAAAGCATCACTTTTCTTTAAATAACAAACTTCATTAGAACAAATAACTTTTACTTTGGTATAACGTGCTATAGAAATCATACGTTGATTAAAGGTTTGTTGTATTGGCAGAAGGTGATTTTGAAGCATAATATAATAATGATCTTGAAAAAGTTCTTGAAATAATCTGATATATTTAATGGCTTCATTTTCCATTTCTTTAAATACAAGTCTTTCCACAATTCCTTGTGAACATCCTGAAATAATATAAAGATGTTTTTGATATTGAGCGAGCTCTTGTAAATCTATACACTTTTCTTGACTCAAATTAATATCCGAACAAATCTTTACCAGATCAAAATAGCCATGATCATCTATTGCTAATAATAAAAAAGCATAAATTTCTCCTTCAATTTTAACGCTGGCTTCTAAACCAAAAATAGGTTTAATATGATGCTTTAAACATTCTTCATTAAATTCTAATGCAGCAAACATATTGTTTTTATCTGTTAAAGCTAAGGCATCAATATGTTTCGCCAAAGCATCCCGGATCAAATCTTTAATCAAAATTGTGCTATTTTGAAAACTATAAGCACTTAATACCTGCAAATGACCAAACATATCATAACCTCCTTCTTATTTTCCTATTATACCAAAATTTCAATCTATAAGATACAGTGAAAAATTGAAAGTATATTATTTTTAATATCTCGATAAAATAAAATCGTTTCACAAAATACAATGAAATGAGAAAAGAATAAGCATAATAGCAATATATAAACATAAAACAACATAAATCAACTGTAATAAATACACTGCTTGAATACTCAATATCCATAACCTATAAAAATATAATCCAATCAAATAAAAATGATACTGTATTTGAATCACTTTAAACCATTTTTGATTAATTATTACGACTACACTTAAAGCAACTCCAATCAGATGAAAAGGAATCAACCAACAATAACAAGCCAATTGTAAAATTAAACATAATGCACATAAAAGTTGCATTTTCTTAATTCTTCGAATCATCATAAAAATCACCTATTCTATGATATGAAAAAAGAAACAAAGAATGCGTCTATTAAAAACGAAAAAAGAGCGAATTTATCGCTCCTAATCTTGAACCCCTTTTAATGCCTGTGCTAATTGATCCGGACAAGATGTTGATTTAGCGCCACAACGAATACCTTCAATACGAGTAATCGCCTCATCTTTATCCATACCTTCAATTAACTTCGCAACTCCTTGAGTGTTCCCAGAACACCCTCCAACAAACCTAACATTTCTGACTTTCCCATCAACAACATCAAAATCAATACGAGAAGCACAAGTTCCTTTCGTTTTATAACTATACATCCAAACCCCTCCTTTAATTTAATCTTTCTTTATCAATGATGTAAATATTCTCATTATCCTTTAATCCACTCGACATGCGAATTTTTCCATCCTCTAACAACCAAATCGCTTCCACGCCATCCAAAGATTCCACTAATTCTAAACCTTCTTCATATGGCATCAAAAAGACAGCCGAACTTAAAAAATCAGCCAAACCACTATCTTCTGTTATAATGCTGACACTTCTAAAATAAACAGCTGGATATAACGTCTCAGGATCAATCAAATGATGATATTTAACCCCATTAATATCTTCATAAAATCTTTGATAATCTCCACTTGTTACAACAGATTCACCTTGAACAACCAAAATCGCTTCATTTTCAGAATCATCATCGGCATCTTTTGCATAATTACCATCTTGAGGTGACTCAATACCTACACAAAATTTATCCTGACAATCTGATAGATAAAAAGTCCCTTCTTTTTCAATTTTTCTTTCACCGTAACTCACAACATTGCCACCGCCACTTAAAAGAAAATTATCTACACCCATCTCAATTAAATCCTGCTTGATTAACTCTATTGCATAACCTTTGGCCGTTGCGCCAACATCAATAGAAGTATTTTCGTTATTAATATAAACAGTCTTATTTTCTTTGTCAACAATAATGCTATCAATATTCGTATACTGATTAGCTTCAGTTAATTCATCTAAGGTTGGGACTTCCCCAACCCCATCATTTTTTTCAGCTTCTTCACGATAATCGTGCCAAATACGAATAACACTACCCATTGCAATATTGACTTTAGAAGAAATCTCTTGATTTCTTTGAATACTCAATTCAATTAAATCAATTAAAGCATCATCAACTTCAACCGGTTCTTTACCAGCCTGATCATTGATTGTTTTCACATTATTCATTCCATCATAATTATTATATATATCAAATAAATTATTATAATAATTTAATTTTTCTTCAATCAACTCACATTGCTCATTAAAATCATCTTCACTTTTTGCATATGTAATATAAGTTGTGATTGTATCGAACGGTCCAACAAATCGCTTTGTTAAATATTGATATTCCGCTTCCTTTTTACATCCTGGTAAAAATAAAAAAGAGCAAACAATGAATATATTGATTATTTTTCTCACTTTCATCACCATCATCTATTATAGCAATAAATATATAAAAAAACCATGAAAAGTTTCATGGTTTTTCCCAATTATTTAGCTTTAGATACAGCAGTTACAAAATCACTAATATGAATCGTACATCCAGCTAATAAATCAGCATCAGTTGCTGTTCCGTTTTCCATTTCTGTCGCAGCAATTTCATCTTGAGTCTTACCTACACAATAATCTTCAAAAGCAGCAGCTTGTTCATACCATTCAGCTCCACCTTCAATGTTTCCAATGCTTGCAGAAGTAGACTTCATACCATAATCATCACCACGTTCAGATTTTGTATCAGTAATGACATTACCTTCTTCATCTTCGTAAATTTGAGCAACATCAACTTTTGCATATACAACTTTCTTATCAGTATCAAGAGCTAATAAAACCATAGTCGTATCTAATTCTTGTGCATCAGCATCATTTGACATAGTACGCCCTAAAACAACGCTATCAGCATTAACATCTACAGCATTGTCACTAGCTTTTTGAAGCGCTTCAACGAAACTACTAATTGAAATTGTACATCCTGCAGCTAAATCAGTTCCTTCAGCAGCATAACCTGTATCATCCATTGCAGCAACAACTTCATCTACAGTTTTATCTTTACAGAACGTTTCGAAAGCTTCAGCTTGTTCATACCATTCAGCTCCACCTTCAATGTTTCCAATGTTTGCAGAAGTAGATTTCATACCATAGTCATCACCACGTTCTTCTTTTGTTAGATCGTATTCAGCATCAGTTCCTGGAGTAGATAATGCAACGTCTAAATCGATATAAGCGATTTTTCCATCAGCATCTAATCCCAATCCGACAAAAGTAGTTGTAATTTCCCCTTCGTCATAACTACTTACAACACCCAAACCTGCTTTGGCAATAGCAGCTGTTGTATCTCCACTTTTACTACACCCAACTAATCCAGTAGCTACTAAAGCAGAAGCTGCTAATACTTTTAATATTTTGTTCATTTTTAAATCTCCTTCCCATTATTTTAATGAATCTACAAATATTATAGCTTTAAATGTCATGTTTATCAAGTCTTTTGGCAGGTTTAAAAAAGATTTTGCTTAAAAAAAATTTCTAATAACATATGAAAAGGGCATGCCAATCATATTTCAAATATGACTGTCAAACCCTTGTAAAAATCTT
>CAYSWW010000131.1:0-6195 GCA_964434915.1 uncultured Coprobacillus sp. | reverse complement strand
ATCAAAGATGATTAATCACCCAGTGGACAAAATTTATTTTGTCCCTTTTTTATTCAATTTTTTTAATTCATTGAGTAACTCAATGGCGAGTGGTAACCACTGCTCTTGTGTTGGAATTAAAATAACAATTTCATTTTTCATATATTTAAATTGTGGCTTTTTAAACAAACGATTGACTAATTCAAACAATTGATCACCAGCAACATGAGAAGAAAATTCTGATGTCAACATCATTTGCATATTGTCCCCTATTTCTTTCACTTGATCAATAAAACTTTCTGTACATAAAATCTCAAATTTACGTTTTAAAACAATATTATTCACTTCTCTAGGTAATGTTCCATAAAGATCTTTTAATTCTTTTTCTAAAGATGTAATTTGAGCTAAATGCTGTGCTTTATATATACGTTGATATAAGTTTAACTTCTCTATATCACTTTCAACATAATTATCAGGAATATAACCTTCGACATTAAGATTTTGTGTTGGGACTTCTTTATCCTCTGTCTTTTGTCCATTTTTCTCATCAATAGCTTCTTGAAGAATTTTCATATACATATCAAAACCAACACTATCAATAAACCCAGCCTGCTCGCCTCCAAGAATATCTCCAGAACCACGAATTGATAAATCACGCATGGCAATCTTATATCCACTTCCTAGTTGAGCAAATTCTTTAATTGCTTTTAAACGTTTTGAAGCCTCTTCCTTCATTTGTTTATGCTTAGCATATAATAAATAAGCATATGCCATTCTTTCACTACGACCAACTCGTCCTTTAATCTGATATAACTGTGACAATCCAAAACGATCTGCATCTTCAATAATAATGGTATTCGCATTAGGAATATCTATTCCTGTCTCGATAATTGTTGTACATACCAAAATATCATATTCTCTATCTATAAAAGACTGCATCACATCTTCTAATTGATCCTTAGTCATTTTACCGTGACCATAAATTACACGAGCTTGAGGTACTAATCTTGCAATTTGATTCGCTACGCTCTCTATATTTTCAGTTTTATTATATAAATAAAAAACTTGACCTTTTCTTCCTAATTCTCTTTCAATGGCCTGTTTAATCAATTGCTCACTTTTTTCCATCACATATGTTTGTACTGGAAGACGATTTAAAGGTGGAGTTTCTATTTGTGATAAACCTCTAATTCCCATTAAAGACATTTGTAATGTTCTTGGAATTGGAGTTGCGGTTAAAGTTAAAACATCAATTGTTTTACGTAAATTCTTAATCTTTTCTTTTTGTCTAACTCCAAATCTTTGCTCTTCATCAATACATAATAAACCAAGATCTTTGAAGACAACATCGTTTGATAAAATACGATGTGTTCCAACCAATAGATCAATCTGCCCTTCCTTTAGCTCATTTAATATACGTTTTCTATCTTTAGTAGATGTAAAACGATTCAACAAAGCAATCTTAACCGGAAATGAAGCAAAACGCTCAGTCATTGTATGATAATGTTGTGATGAAAGAATGGTCGTTGGACACAAAAAGGCCACTTGTTTATTGGCTAGAATTGCTTTAAAACATGCCCTTAATGCGACTTCTGTTTTACCAAAACCAACATCCCCACATAATAAACGATCCATTGGTCGTGGTAATTCCATATCAGCTTTAATTTCTTTGACCGCTTGTTGTTGATCAGGCGTTAATTCATATCCAAATTCTTCTTCAAATTGTATTTGTAATGCATCATCCTTTGGAAAAGCAAAACCGAGTTGCTTCATCCTTGCTGCATATAATTCAATAAGCTGATCGGCAAGACCATCGACTTTCTTTCTTACACGCTGTTTCGTTTTTTGCCATTCAGTACTATTTAAAGCATGGATTTTAGGAAGCTTACCATCTCTTGACACATACTTACGCACCAGTTTAAAATTTTCTACTGGAATATACAAAGTATCATTACCCTTATAAGCAATATAAAGATAATCTTTCTTTGTGCCTTTTGTTTCTAATGTCTTGATTCCCATATACTGGCCAATACCATGCGTATCATGAACAACATAATCGCCAATATTTAATTCGTTATAATCATTAATGACCTTAGCATTTTTATATCTAATATAACCTTTTTTCTTTTGAGTATGAGTTTTAAATAATTCTGTTTCGGTTAATAAAACAACATGTTCCCGGTAAAAATCAATACCAGTCTTTAATTCCCCTAAATAAATATTAATTCCATCATAGATTTTCTCATCGTTTCCTACCATTGTATAAGATAATTGATTTTCTTCTAATAAATCAATCATCAATTGAATTTGATGAGAATTATCTAAACACATTAATATTTTGTTATAAGCCAAATAATCTTTTATTTGTTGAATAAGTTGTTTTTCATTCAACATAGACATTTGTACTTCACCAGTTTGGAAAATAATTTGATTGTCTTTAGTTTGAAAATCAATAAAATCAATATTTCTTTTCTTTAATAAAGGTTCAATCTCATGATAAAACGACAAACCTTTTACCATCTTTCCAACACTTTGTAACTCATATACATAAAAAAAAGTTTCTTCAACATATTGATGATAAACTTTCCTTATTTGTTGATAACTTGAAGTTATCAACAAAACATCATCAAAGTAAGACAATAAATGTGTAGATGATGGAAATAAACCCATATATTGATATAAACGTACAGAATAATCATGCGATTTCAATGATTCAATATCAATAGAAATCTCTTCATCTAAATTATCCTCATAACCTTCACATTTCGTTTCATTTTTCAATGTTTCAATTTTTTCAATAACTGCCTTCAATTCTTGATCATCATACAATAAATCAGTTGCTGGTAAAATCTCTACTTCTGATACCATTTCGATTGATTTTTGTGTATTCTTATCAAAAAAGCGAAGGCTTTCTATCTCATCATCAAAAAATTCAATACGAATAGGATTTTCATATTGAATTGAATAAACATCAATAACACCACCACGCTTAGAATAATAAAATGGTTCATCTACTCTTTGAATCATTTGATATCCTGCTTGAACCAATTTTTTTCTTAAATCCAACGGATCAAAAGTCATCCCTACTTTTAAATGTAAAATATATTGTTTAAATAAAGATTTTTGTGGAATATAACGTGTATAGCTATGTGTATGAGCAATCACCACAATTGGTTGTGATTGACATAACTTAGCTAATGTATGTATACGTTCACCCATAATTTCTTGTGAAGAAGCAATTGCTTCAACTCTTAATGATTCATCACATGGAAAATAAACAACTTTATCTTTTAATATAGGATATAACTCTTGATATAACAACTGAGCCTGATATTGATTATCCTTCACAACTAACATTGTTTTAGGTGAAGTGAAAAAAGCACTAGCAATGAGAATCGCTTCATCACTAGTGTGAGATCTTACAATCTCGCCTATTCCTCTCATCAAATCAAGATAAGCAGGATTATTTTTTAAAATCTGAATAATCTTTTTCATCGTTCTCTCCTAATTAAATGCATTCATTGCTGCAACAAAACCTTTATCCAAAAAAATTTCCACAGCTTTGACAGCATTTTCTATTCCTTCATTAATCAATGGTTGTTCTGTTTTAGAAAAATGTCCTAAAACATAATCAACGACCTGCATACGAGGATGTTTATCAATACCAACACGTATACGTTGAAAAGTCTGTGTTCCAACATGTTGTATAATACTTTTCATTCCATTATGACCTCCTGAACTACCACATTGACGTAAACGCAATTTCCCCGTTGGCATATCCATATCATCATAAATGACCAATAAATCTTGAACATCGATTTTAAAATAATTCATCACTTGAATAACAGATTCCCCAGAATTATTCATATAGGTCATTGGTTTCAATAAAATGATATCTTCACCTTTATATTTAAACTTGGTATATTGACCTTTGAATTTATTTATAGAAACAGATACTTGAAAAAAATCAGCCAAACGATCAATAACCATAAAACCGACATTATGTCTTGTATTCTCATATTCTTTATCCGGATTTCCTAATCCAACAATTAACTTCATAAAAACTCCTATCTTGCCAATATAACTACACAAACACCATCAACAACGAGTTTGCGATCAACGATCTTTCCTTTCTCTGTATGACATAAAACAGTATAATCATCATCAACCTCTACATCAATACCATCTCTTGAGGCATTAAAAAATATAAGGAAATCTTTGTATTCGCCGGTATCTTGATGTAATGCATATTTAATCATACGATGATCGACATTTTCTAACTTTACATTTTCGCGTATTTTATCATAGGTATCATAGCGAAAACAAGAATTATCTCTTCTTAAATGAATAAGAAATTGAACAAATTGAATTGTGTCATTTTCTAAATCTTTACGATTCCAATCCAACTGATTCACTTGATCACCTGCATTATATGTATTTGGTTGCCCATTTTTTGATCTAAAGAATTCCTGACCGCTATGAATAAATGGAACTCCTTGTGATAAGATAACCGCTGCCAACATTAAACGCAAACGTCTCTTTCTTATTGATTTCTCCTCTTCATAATTAGAACGTCTTAATTTATCATAACATGTTGCATTATCATGACATTCGACATAGTTAATGGATTGTCCAATATTTTCAAACATATCAAAATTGCACATTGCTTTAATAGCATCATTGGTTTTATAAGTATCACCAGAAAAATATCCTTTAGATTCCATTTGATTTGTTCCTCTTAAAGTATCTCTAAAGAAATCATTAAAGAAACCCAAGTCAGGAACTTGACGATTATTTTGAATAGTTGTCCTTTCATTTTCCGGTAAAGCTGTCCCCATATTCCATCCTTCACCATAAATAATAAACGAAGGATCTAAAATTTTTGCTTGAGCATTAACAAGCTTCATAGTTGTAATATCTATAATACCCATTAAATCAAAACGGAAACCATCAATTCCATATAATAATTGCCATCTTTTACACATATGTAAAATATATTTTCGACACATTTTAGCTGTTGTATTTAAATCATTTCCACACCAAGATCCATTTGATAAAGTGCCATCACTATTTCTTCTAAAGAAATAATGAGGACAAGTCTTTTCTAAAGCATTTAAATTGACATCATGCATATGATTATACACAATATCCAAAACAACACGAATACCTCTTGAGTGAAGTGCTTCAACCATTTGTTGTGCCTCACTAATACGTTTATAACCATCATCTGGATCTGTAACATAACTTCCTTCTGTCACATTATATTGTGCAGGATCATATCCCCAATTATATAATGCAAGTACGTTATTTTCATCAACTGTCGCAAAATCATTAATAGGCATTAACTGAAGATGAGTAATACCTAAACAAGATAAATAATCCAATCCTGTTGGATTCCCACTATCTGTTGATGTGTTTAATTCAGTAAACGCCAAAAACTTACCTTTATGTTTCATTCCACTTGTAGAAGACATTGAAAAATCTCTAACACTTGTTTCATATATAATAGCATCTGTCTTCTTTTCCAAAGGTGGTAAATGAGATGGTTTCATTTTCACTTTATTTAGGTCTACAATAATATTAGTACGTCCATTAGATGAAGAAGAATAAGCATAAGGATCCATTGAAATATCATAGCTTCCTGCATGCTTGATAAGATAAAAATAGTGTGCTAATTCCAAATCTCCTTCAACATAACAATGATAAACACCTTTTGATCCTCTTTCCATTGGATAAAGATAATCTTTACCATTTTTCACAATTTTTAAAATGACTCCTGTTGAAAGTGGAGCCCATACTTTAAAAGTTGTTCCTTCTTTAGTATACGTGTTTCCTAAATCATGACCATCATAATAATACAAATCATCAAATTCTTCACACAATGAAATACGTGAAAAATCTAAAAAGCAAGTCAACCCATAAGCATCTACAATCTTGTAAACTCTTCCCGTTTTAAATGACGTATGAAATACATACTCTTGAAAATCTGCAATATGACTATTTTGAAGTGAATCACCATGCAATAATATTAATTCATCAGTTTCCAAATCTTTTAAATAAAACTTACTACTAATTCCACCATAATAATTCTTAGAAAGAAAGACGTGAATTTCGTTAAAATTCACTGCATACGCTTTCATTCTTATAGCACTTTCCTCCATAAATTCTCCTTTCTGTTATGAAGTGACCTTTGTCAAGTATAAATTACACATTCAT